>CAYMHE010000108.1:0-8019 GCA_964390175.1 uncultured Paludibacter sp. | reverse complement strand
GAAATAAATTTCGATAAACGTAGTGATTGCTACAAAGGCAAAACTTTCGGGGAGATGCTAAAAGATTTAGAGCTTAATCCTATTGGTTATTCTTTAGGTTACAAATACTCTACTTACACAAATAAGACTACTGTGTCTTGTATAGATTTAATTTTTAAACATAAAGAAGATTTAAAAAATAACGAATTGAAAGATATTTACATCTGTATATATTGGGAATCTCCATTTGACACTCAGGAGCTTGAAAGTATCAAGCAATATCCTAAAAGTAATTGGGTAAGTCAACATGCTGATTTTTTCAGGAACAAAGTAATAAAATCAATAGAGTATAATCCCTATATCAAGTATTTACGCGATAAAGAGTCGGTAACGCCTAAAGAACGCCCCGTACAATAGTTTATTTTTTTAAAGATTTCTCTCCCTTGCGTTAGGCAAGGGAGAGTTAATAAACAGATAAAAAATGAAAACAAGATTATTAGCAATGCTCATATTTGGAGCAAGTGTTTTCGCTGTAAAGGCACAGCAGAATACTGATACCATTGCATTAACTTACCGTTCCTATCCCCACTCCCCCTCGTTTGCAACGAGGGGAAAATGGCTGAGCGTTTTCAACGCAAAAAAGATAGTTTTGTAAATAAAAAGCCCTAATGTATCATCGAAGGATTACATATCTCTTTGTTATAAACAAATAACCATAAACCCCTCGTTGCAAACGAGGGGGAGTCAGAATATCTAACTGTAAAATATAAAGATCATGAATAAATTTTATTTAACTTTTGTCGTTTTATTACTGGCAATTTCTAACCTATCTTCTCAGGATTACAACAAAAATTTTAGTTATAAATTAAATTCCGGTTGGGGATTTTTGGGTGATGGGGATCTACCTACTCTTTCGTTGGAAAATGAGTTTACATATAATATTAATCATTATTTTTCGACATCTCTCATCTTCGGGATAGGAAGAAATATAGAAACCTCACACGCACACAGTGATTATCTTTTTGGAAGTTTCGACATGTATATCTCTCCATTTAAAAACAACAAAAGAAATAACTTTAAAATTGGTGGAGGTTATTCATACATTGATGTTTCAAATACATATGTGATGATTAGGTATTATGAGAATGGAGAAAAATATGATTTTTATGATTATTATCCCAATAGACAGCATGCTTTTAATATAGTTATCGACAATGAATTTAAGATTAACTCCCGATTTATGATCGGACTAAAAGCATATACAATAGGTAACAATGATCAAGGTGGAATATTGAGTGGGATATCATTTAAATTGGGCGTTTCACTATAAGTTATTTTTACAACACGGCCTAAGTTTATAGCTTAGACCGTGTAAATCAAATTTTGTCTGAATGATTTTTTATTTTCACGCAAACAAACTCTATAAACCTTGGAAGTTAAATTAATACTTACTATACTCATTAGCAAAAAACATGAAAAAAACAATTATCGTAATTCTATTTTCTTTGGCTATGCCTCTTACTTCTTTTGCTCAAATAAATTATGGAGTAGTTGTAGCAGCAGGTACATCAAAAATGGTAACAGCTAATTTTCAGGATAATTGGGGAGAGTTTTATTCAGGAGGCTTATCATTAAGTTACACCGATAAAAATAATTTTATATACGAGACAGGTTTGTATTTTGATTATAGAGATTTGAAAATAGACCATTATTCTTCCGAATTATCTCCAAATGTTGATGGTATATTATATCATATAAAGGATCTTAAGATACCCTTCATCTTTGGAACTAAAATTGACAATGGACTTTTTTCGAAGTTTAATTTAATTATTCAAGGGGGTATGTTTTTCTCTTATGGACTAAATGGTAAAGGAAAGATATATTATTATAGTGATTTACATGGTGATTGGTACAATGTAAACAACGTTTTCAAAACAAACAATACCATAATAAACTCTACATCGTATGAATATTCTCCTTTAAAGAGATTTGACACAGGAATACTGCTAAAAGCAGGACTAAAATATCAACAATTTTATTTTAGTTTAAATTCTGAAACCGGATTAGTCAACTTGAATTCTTATTATGATAGTAAGATAAGAAGTTCCAGCTTGTATCTGTCAATTGCATATAATTTTACAAAATAGACTTATCTATAACTCATTCAATGTGTTAAGTCTGTAATTACGATATTTTTTACAAAAACAAAGTGAAGCCGTCACTACCAATAGTTCAAAACTACAAAAACCTGACGGCTTCACTAATATAGTGGAGGGTTGATTAAATTTGGCGTTTCACTTAAATAGAGCAAAAAAAACAAAAAACCAACAAACAAAATTAATTAATATCTACAATTATGAAACGTAAACTGAACATTTTTAAAGCATTGACTTTATCTCTATTTCTGTTAACCATTGTAGCTTGCGACAGTACAAATGACCTAAAAGTGGAAACTGCAGCATTCTCCGTCAACAACGACTCGGTGTATCTTACAAAATCAATAACTTTTACCGCCAGCGACTCTTTAGGTGGAAACGACTATTCCTGGGATTTTGGAGACGGAAATAAGTTAATGGGGAAATACAATGTAACTCATACTTATGAAAAGGGTGGACAATTTACAGCCACACTGACAATAAATGGGTTTAAAAGTTCAAAAACAATCACCGTATACAAAGGCACTGTTAGTTTCCGGATTATAAATCAAAGCAACGAATATATCAACTTCCTTACCTATATCGATAATTATCTGACAGGTAATGTAAATCGATTTAATGTACAACCAAAATCAAATTCAAACACTATATATTGTATAAATAGTTCTACAACACAAAAACATATATTGGGGATTTCATTATTTATAAATAATTCAGAATATATGTTGGAAGATATCCTATGGATCTCGGATTTTGAACACCATGACATTATAGTGACAGACGAAACAAAGGTACATGCCCGAAGTTACTCAGGCAATCCAAATATTGTAATGATTAAAGATTTATAGGCTGAATTGCATTTCGACAAAAAAGAGCGCTGCCAACTACCAAAAATAAGAAATATCCAACTTTACATTCTTTTAAAACTTCTGACCAAAAGCATAATAAATGTTTTTAAACCAAATGTTTAATTATATTATTTTGGTGGGGAATACTATAATTTTTACATTTGCAATGTAAAAAAAGAATATCAACAGATAGAGCTATTTAAAAAGTTACAGGTTACAAGTATGTTTATATTATTAAATGATCGGATGACTCAAAGTCATCCGATCAATTGGGTTAACGAGGGGTAGTCTGGTTTTTCAGTAAGTGCTATTTAAAAGTAAATACAAACCTATAAAACAACAAAATTCAAATGAAAAAAATGCTGACGTTTCTCTTCATTGTGCTAATGGCTCCCATTTGTAATGCGCAGGAAGAAATCATTTTCAACAAACAGGACATTGATAAAAAGGACATAAAAGTATCCAAAACACTACAGGGACTGGAATTTGGTATTGATTTTATCCGTGTTTTGCCCAGCTTGGGCAAAGGAGGATATGAGTTCGGATCAATGGAAACCCATCTAAACTATTTTCACGAAAGCCGGATAGCAAGCACCTGGACTTTGAATAAATCGGTGGGGATAGCCAATGCATTTTACCGTACACTCACTAATGAAAATATATTACCTGGTGGATATGGTAGCAGTACTCAGGTTGAGAAATATTTTTATAACCTGACATTACAGTTGAAAGTTGAACCGCGCTGGTATTTCGACCAACGGCAGCGATACCGCGAAAATAAAAGCACCCGCAACAACACAGGCTGGTTTCTTTCTCTCCCGCTTATGCTTTCTACAAATCTGATTCAACAACCTGTAGCCGGTAGTCCAGCCGGTTGGTTTCCCGAAAAATTCGGATTAGAAATTATGGCGCCTCCCACCATTGGGTATCGTAATTCTTTTGCCGAAAACTTATTTATTGAAGTTAGCGCCGGATATATTCCAGTGCGTTCAAGCTTTTATAATGGTGCTTTTTATATGAGGTCGGCCAAAAAAGTTGGTGCCTTCTCGGCCGACAGTTTTAACTCCGAACTAAAAGTAGCTTATACATTTTAATGAATTTTCCTAAGCACATGATTAAAAAAACAGAACGCGGATAAGGCGGATAATGATAATGACGGATTTAGTCCTGATTTTATTTACCACACTCCCCCTCGTTTGCAACGAGGGGTAAATGGTTGAGCGTTTTCAACGCAAAAAAGATAGTTTAGTAAATAAAAAACCATAATATGTTATCGTAGGATTACATATCTCTTTGTTACAAACAAATAACCATAAACCCCTCGTTGCAAACGAGGGGGAGTCCGCGTTCCTATTTCTACTAATTATTATTGAAATTCAATTTTTTCGTCATGTACTAAATAAACGTTCTACAAATAGAATTGACCTGTGAAATTAAAATATGTTTTTATAATAGCGATGGCTGTATCGGTTTTCGCTTCGTGTGGAAAAATAACCGAAGAAGAGGGGCTATTGCAGCTACAATCTCTTCCTGTTGTGTTTTCGGTGATATCGCCTCTCAACCCGGTGCAGGTAAGTTTATCCAAAACCATTGTCCCGAACGGGAGCAACGATACTATTTATTATCCGTCGGCAAGGGTATATGTTTGTGGCGACGATAAAGAGTGGACAGAGCTTAGCCGTGAATCATTCGAGGTGGCAGTTTACAAAGATGTAAACAATAAAATTAAAGTAACTGAAGGCAAGACTTATTTTCTACGTGTCGACATTGCCGGTACTACTGTGTCAGCACAAACCACAGTGCCCATACAAAAAGGAAAAATAGTAGCAGCGGAATTTATTGCCGATAGCGAACAATCACCCGACTTTGATCGATATCTTGGAACACTGACTGTAAAGCTTGAGCTAAACAAAACCGATCCTTACGTACTCACAGCCTACGCTGATTACATTGGCAGTGATTACAGTACTTTTCTGCAACAAAGCAGCATTACCGATCGTATAAGTATTCCGGACAGCGTCAGCGCTTTCAATCTTCATCTGATCACTTTCGACCCCTATCTTGCAAAGTATTGGGCAGCAAAAGCAATAGCATCCCAACAAAGTTTTTCGGAAGGTGATCTCTCCGTTTTTATTGGTACATTTAATGGACTATTGCCACCCTACTCCAATATAGTGAATGGGGTAGGATTGTTTGGCAGCTATGCGGCAGATACAAAAAACGTAAAAGTCGCTCACCCCTAATGCCAGCACAACAAATAAACCCAATGGACATCGGCAAAACACACAAAGACATGATTAGCAATGTATTTGTTCTTTGCTATTTGTTCTTTGCTATTTGTTCTTTGTTCTAAAAAAATAACCAGTTGAAACCCTCATGACTGAGATTAAAAATCAGGACACACAAGGAGATGAATAAAATTTTTACTAAACATTCTTTGTCCCTCTCTTATTCCCCCTTTGGGGGTTAGGGGGCTAATTATAAACAAAATGAAAAATAAACTCATTCTGCTCACGATAACGCTTTTTACTTTTCTGACAGCTTTCCCGCAAACCGATGCAGTTCGCAGCAGGATAAAAGGAAAAATAATAGACGAAAAGACGAAGAAGGCGCTTGATAACTTCCCCATTAAGGTAAAGGAGTTTAACCGAACTGTGTATACCGACGCAAACGGTGAGTTTTTGTTCAATATGCCTCCGGGGACTTATGCTTTTGTGTTCGACGATTACCCCTATATTAAGAAAGAGCTAACCCTGGAATTGCTGCGCGATACCGTTGTGGAAATAGCGATAAAACCTTCGTTTTTTGAACATCATCTGCGTGAAGTGCAGGTATTGGCTTCGCGAAAGCTGAGCGAAAAGTCGGCGGGAATAACTAAAATCAGCAATGCCGATATGGCAATGTTACCCGCCATGGTAGGCGAAAGAGATGTACTGAAGGCGCTATCGCTGAATGCCGGAGTTACTTCGAGTGGCGAAGGAGCTGCCGATATTCAGGTGCGGGGAGGAATGCACGGACACAACCTGTTCCTGTTGGACAAAGTACCACTTTACTCTACCCAGCATATGTTCGGTATGGTTTCGGTGTACAATCCGGCCATTATCCGAAGCGCCGAACTTCACAAAGCGGGATTCCCTGCCGAGTATGGAGGACGAATAGCTTCGGTGCTGGATGTGAGAACAAAAGACCCTGATTTATCCCGGATGAGTGGCGAAGCTGAAATAAGTTTACTGGCTACTAAAGCGGCACTGAATGTACCGATTGTAAAAAATAAATTAGGCATTACGGCTGCCGGACGTATTTCAAATTATAGTTTAATCAACCTGATATCGCTTACCGATTTCATGAAAGGGACAAAAATAGGATTGCACTTTGCCGATCTGAACACATCCCTTCTGTATCAACCCACCGGGCGCGACGAAATAAAACTTTCGTATTTTCGCAATAGCGATGGCTTGAATATAAAACAACAAGAAGGAACCACTATTGACGAAGCAAGCCAAAGCAACCTGCAACAGAACATTGTGCTGAACTGGAAACGAAAACTAACAGATAAAAGCCTTAATACACTGCAATTGTTCCTGGACGAATACAAGTTTAATTTTGGCAACTCCACAATTTATCAACGGTCGGGGGAAAATGAATTCTACAAGATAAGCAGCAGCATTGCGTCCGCCGGCATCGAAAACAAGATCGACATCAAGTGGTCCGATCAACTGTCAGCCAATGGAGGTATTGCCCTGAAAACCTATTCGTTTTCACCATTTCATATCGCCCTTATCGATACGTCTTTTCTTTTGCCAAAGCCCGCAGTGCGTCAATTCGAAAGCGCCGTGTTTGCTCAGGCCAATTACCTGATAAAGCCCGGACAAACCCTTGATGCAGGATTGCGCTTTTCAGGTTTCGGAAATTCAGAAGCATCGTTCTTCTCGCTCGAACCCCGCTTTTCATATCACGGTGTGTTTAGCAACGATTTTTCGATAAGTGCATCGGCAAGCAGAATGACGCAGAACATCCATCGCGTTGCCAATCCGGGGATGGGAATTCCCCTTGAATTATTTCAACCTTCTGATAGTTTTCTTCAGCCCGAAAAATCGTGGGTATTTTCGCTGGGAGCAGCCAAGGATTTTACAATGGGAAAAAGGCAAATGTCGGTAAAAGCAGATGTCTGGTACAAGAGAATGTGGAATCTTGTGGATTTCAAAGATGGATTCGATGCCGTTACAATACTTACTTCCAGCAACTTTTCTTCCGATAACAATGCCTTGTATCTTACGCAGGGAAATGGCAAAGCTTACGGAATTGATATTTCGGGGATTTATTCTTACAACAACTTAAAACTTTCGGCCGATTATACGCTTATGCAGGCGCGCAACCGTTTTGATGAACTGAACAACGGACAATGGTTTGCCGCCTCTACCGATATAACACATTCGGTAAGTTTAACTTCGGAAGTAAAGCTCAAAAAGAACTGGATATTTACAGCCACCTGGCAATTGCGTTCGGGCAGACCGGTTACTTTACCTACGGCCATTTATGCTGTCTCCGACATTGATCTCGGCTCAGGACTTGTAACATTTTTAAAGAATGATGCCGACATTTACAATGAGAATTTTCAATTCGTAGAAACCGCGCGCAACAATGCACGCATGCGCCCTTTCCATAAATTGGACATTGCCCTTAACCATACCTATCTGTTCAAAAAGAAATATACAGCCCAACTATCTCTGGGCTTGTACAATGTATATAACAGAGCTAACCCCGCTTATTATTTTATAGGCAAGGAAAAAACAAAAGATGGACAATACTATCCGGTGCTGAAATCAATTTCGATGTTCCCGATACTGCCATCCTTTTCGTGGAGTGTGAAGTTTTGAGAGTTTCGGGAGGCAAAGGTGCAGGCAAAGGTTTCCTGTCTAAAGTCTAAAGTCAAAGGTCTAAAGCATTTAGACCGGGGACTGTAGACTATAGACTATAGACAGTTCAACGATTCAACGATTCAACAATTCAACGCTTCAAATAGTCTTTGTTCTTTG
>CAYMHE010000107.1:0-8195 GCA_964390175.1 uncultured Paludibacter sp. | reverse complement strand
GACCGACTGATATTATCTTCGTTCAGTTTGAACGGATTAATTCCAACAAGCGACAACTTTTGTTCCAAGGCTTTTACCTGAACTTTGAGGCTATTGTAATTGGAAGTAACTTGCTGCATGTTTTTCTGAGAAGATACATCGCTTTTGAAAAGTTCTTTTTGACGGTCGTATTCAGTTTTGGCAAGTTCACATCTGTTTTTTGCTTCCAGGTAATTTTGCTGAAGGTCTATAAACTCCTGATTTTCGATAATGGCAAGTGTTTGTCCTTTGTGAACAGCATTGCCAGGCATAAGGGAAGTGCTTTTTACAAAACCTCCCATTGGCATACTAACGGTTGCGAGATTTTGTGGTGCGACTGAGACTACACCGTTTACTTTTAGTATTCCACTCATTGAACGTAATTCAATTACGCCCATTTCTATATTGGCCAGTTTTATCTGATCTTCGCGTAATTCTACAATATTTTCGGGAATAACTTCCGTTTCTTTGGTTTCAACGTTCTGTTTTTTACCTCCGTTGCAAGAAGTCAACGCAAAGAAAAAAGCTATAATAATGATTGGCAATATAAATTTATATTTTGTCATAATGTTTTGTTTTAACACCTCTAGCCCAAATGAGGGTCGATAAGGTGGAATTAATATATTTTACCTGTAATAAAGTCAATGGAAATAATGGTTTGATTATAGTCGTTCTGTGCATCGAGATAGCTTTGTTTAATACTTAATGCACGACTTAAACTAAGAATGTAGTCCAGATAATCCAATGCTCCGGCTTTGTAACTTTTCGTAGCCTGTTCAATAATTAAATTGGCTTCCGGAATTGCCTGTTTTTCGTAATAATCAACACTATTGCTGTTCTTGCTGAATTCAAGCATTAATGAACGATAACTACCTGAAAGTGATTTTGAATAATACTCCGCATTTGTTTGTGCCACTTTTTCTTTAAACTTTGCCGCTTTTACTTTTGCCGAATAAGGTGCGAACCATAGTGGAACTGCAATGCCCGCCTGAATACCTGTAAAGCGGTTGCCCGTACCAAATACACGTGGCACTCCGTTTATTTCCTGAGTTCCCTGCATGGTTTGGCTGAAATATCCTATACTCAAATCGGGTAAAGCACGGCTACTTTCCAACTTTTTTTCCAAACGTGACACTTCAACCTGTTGATTAACATAACCAACAGAAGGGTTAGCGGCAAAAACGGATTTGTCGACAGCAGGCAAATAGTCGATACGGTGTAACACTGTATCGGCAGGGTACAGGGTAGTTTCTACATTTAAAATAGTTTGCAGTTTCTGATTATAAATCACCAAATCGGCATTAATCTGTTGCAACTGATTTTTAATTTCGAGGCTTTGCGAACGAGCTGAAATCATTTCGAGCTGGTTTGTTTCACCCGTTTTTGCCCTGAGTTCTGCCGCCTTTTGGAAGCCAGTGTATAAACTATCCTGATATGCAAACAATTTTTGTTTTGAATACAGGTAAGCCAATTGCCAGTAAATTTGTTTCACTTGCGTGGCAATTTCGATCTGCGAAGTTTTCAACTGCCATTCACTGCTTTTCACATTGGCTTTAGCCAGTTTGTTTTGATTTATATAAACTGTTGGAAAAGCAAAGGATTGCGATACAGTGAAACTATTGTCTTTGCTATAGGAGTTAAATTGCCCGTATTGTCCATCAATGCTAGTCTTTGGAATATCCCACGAAGCACCTTTTAAGGCCTTTTGAACATCAACAGAATATTTTGACGAACGCACGGATAAATTACTGTCCAACGCCATTTGAATTGCTTGTTTCAGATTAATGCTTTTAGTTTGCTGCGCATTTATTGAATTAAAACCCGAAGAACAAACAACAAGCATCAACAAAACAGACAAGGTTTTCACCGATTTCCTTTTAAAAAGGGACCTGAATGAAAAAGTTGAAAAGAATATGTAAAAGATAGGCAAAACAATTAGCGTTAGAAAAGTGGCTGTTATCAGTCCACCAATAACAACTGTTGCCAGCGGTTTTTGCACTTCAGCACCGGCCGAGGTAGATAATGCCATAGGCAAGAAACCCAACGAAGCAACAGCAGCCGTCATAATTACCGGACGCAAACGTGTATTCAGTCCTTTAATAACCCGTTCGTAAATATCTGTGATACCTTCTTCTTTCTCCAATCGGTTAAATTCGGCAATGAGTACAATGCCATTTAACACGGCGATACCAAACAGAGCGATAAAACCAACCCCTGCAGAAATGGAAAAATTCATACCTCGTAGCCAAAGTGCCAAAATACCCCCAATCAACGACATGGGTACAGCCGTATAGATTAATAAGGTTTGTTTTACAGAATGAAATGTAAAGAATAAGAGTACAAATATGAGCAACAACGCTACCGGAACAGCAATTGCCAGACGAGCCTTGGCAGCTTGAAGATTCTCAAATTGACCGCCATACTTTACATAATAACCTGTTGGTAGTTGCACTTTTGCATCGATTTGTTTTGTTACATCAGCTATGACACTTTGTACATCTCTGTTACGAACATTAAAACCAATGGTTATACGGCGTTTGGTATCTTCACGTGACACCTGTGCAGGACCTGATTTTATTTCAACATTAGCAATTTGTTCAAAAGGAATCTGTCCGCCATTGGGCAAAGCAACAGAAAGATTTTTTACATCGTCAATGCTTTGGCGGTAATCCTTATCCATTCGTACCACCAATCCAAAACGTTTTTCTTCGTCGAATACTACTCCCGCCTGACTTCCGGCAAATGCTGTCCGTAACACGCGGTTTACTTCTGCAATTGAGAGTCCGTATTGAGCCAACCGATCACGATTATATTCAACCTGAATCTGAGCCAACCCGGTTACTTTCTCCACATTAATATCTTCAACGCCTTGAACTTTTTGAATGATATTTTCCACTTGCGAAGCTTTATCAGCTAGTGTGTTCAGGTCATCGCCGAATATTTTTATAGCAATATCCTGTTTTGATCCCGAAAGCAATTCGTTGGTACGCATTTGAATCGGTTGTTGAAACTCAAATTTTACACCTGCCAATGGTATCAATGCTTCTTCCATCTTTTCCACCAGTTCTTCACGGCTTTTTGCCGAAGTCCATTCACTTTTATCTTTGAGCGTAATAATATAATCACCTGTTTCCATTGGAGTTGGGTCGGTTGGAATTTCGCCTGCTCCAATTTTACAAACAACATGTTTTATTTCAGGGAAGTTCGCAAGTAATATTTTATTAGCTTTTTGAACCTGCTCAACCGTATTGGTAAGCGAACCACCCTGCAAGGTAATTACCCCTGCTGCCAAATCGCCTTCCTCCAGTTGAGGAATGAACTCACCTCCCAAGCTACTAAAGACAAAGAGACTTGCAATGAATATTGCAATGACCGATGCTGATACAAGTAATTTCCGTTTTAAGGCAAACCGGATAGCCGGATTAAATATCTTGTGAAACCAATTCATCATCTTATCTGAAAAATTGGGTTTGTGTTCGGTGTTCTTACTCAAGAATAAGGTTGAAACCATTGGCACATACGTTAATGATAGAATTGTAGCACCAATCAATGCAAATGACACAACTTGTGCCATGGGACGAAACATTTTACCTTCGATACCCACCAAGGCCATAATTGGGACATACACAATCAGGATAATAACTTGTCCAAATGTGGCGGAACTCATCATTCGTTTTGCCGACTCGAATACCGTTTCATCCATTTGTGGCTGCGAAAGTCTTTTAACCCCCGGATGATGGTGTTTACTCATTGTTATTCGATGCACCACGCTCTCGACAATAATTACTGCACCATCCACAATTAACCCGAAGTCAATAGCTCCCAGACTCATCAGGTTACCCGATACACCAAAAAGTTGCATCATTGAAACAGCAAACAGCATGGAAAGTGGAATTACTGAAGCAACAATGAGCCCAGCCCGCATATTACCCAAAAACAATATCAAAATGAAAATAACAATTAATGCACCTTCAATCAGGTTTCTGGCAACAGTGCTAATAGCGCGTCCCACTAAGTCAGAACGATTGAGAAACGGTTCAATCTTCACCCCTTTTGGCAAAGATTTTTGAATGGTTTCAATGCGGGTTTCGACATTTTTTGTAACTTCATTGGCGTTTGCTCCTTTGAGCATCATCACCACGCCACCGACAGCCTCTGTAGTATCAATAACCATGGCACCATATCGTGTGGAATTTCCATATTGAACGCTGGCAATGTCTCTAATTAAAACAGGGATACCCGATGAATTGCTCTTTACAACAATCTTTTCAATATCTTCTAATGATTTTACCAACCCAATGCCACGGATAAAATAAGCAGTTGGCTTTTTATCAATATAGGCACTACCTGTATTCTCGTTGTTTCTTTCGAGCGCATCGAAAATATCGGTGAGTGTGAGGTTCATGCTTCTAAGTCTCTCGGGATTTATGGCTACTTCATATTGCTTTACAAATCCGCCATAGCTGTTAATATCAGCTACACCTGTTGTTCCCAACATCTCGCGGCGAACCGTCCAATCCTGTAATGTCCTTAACTCCATTGGAGTATATTTGGTTTCATATCCCTTTTCTACAGCAAGACGATATTGGTATATTTCACCCAAGCCCGTAGAAATAGGAGCCATCTCAATTTTTGCGAGACCCGCCGGGATAATGTCCTCGGCTTCTTTTAGGCGTTCTCCTACTTGTTGCCGTGCCCAGTAGATATCTACATTGTCTTTAAACACAATTGTAGTTACCGACAAGCCCAACCGTGAGATGGAGCGAAGCTCAATAATGTTTGGGATATTGGCAACAGCTACCTCAATAGGTGCTGTAATTGAGCTCTCGACTTCCTGAACCGCCAACGATGGGGCAAGCGAAATAACCTGCACCTGGTTGTTGGTTATGTCCGGGGTTGCATCAATAGGTAGCTGTGTAAGCGAATACGTTCCCCAGCCAATTAATGCAACTACAAATAAGCCTATAATAAACTTATTCTTTATTGAAAAATGAATGATACGTTCTATCATAATTTAATTATTTATTTTAAATGTGTTGTAAAAAAGTGTTGAATTCTGGCAATGATTCCAATTATGAGAATCAAACAGATCATAGAAATGAAAAACCATTATATTACTTGTTTTAGCCGGATTTTATTCTTCTTTTTTTCACAAGTCATTTATTTTTTTGATTTATAATACTGATTAAATGTCTTTCGGTTTTGGAAATAAACAATCTCAGGTTCTCCCCGATTTTTTAATCCCAACAAAGCAGCTGCTTTGCAAATAGTGTCACCTGAAAGCGGATCCGAGATAAATGCATCTTCCGTAAAGTGGTTGACAAAATGATCATAACAGTCTTGGTTGCAGAAGGAATATTTTTTTCCTTTGTAACTAAGTTTTATACTTTCATGCTTGAGAAGTTTGTCACCATTCATACATACAAGCTCTGCCGGAACTTGCTTGCCATAAAATGCATATTGACGGTAGACAAATTTTGCATCATGTCCAAAAACGATGAATATATTGAAAAAAATTGCAAAAATGAAAAATGAACCAAAGCCGATTAGCAACGTTCGATTAAATTTTCTATCTTCAATAACCTTCTTTTCCCGCAATTCCTTCTTTGTCAGTTTTCTTTTACTCATTTGAGTCAAATTTTAAACGTGAACAATAATCTGACATTTCTGTCAGAGAAATATAAAAAAGTACAGTAAGAAAAAATTAAACTAAAGTAGGAGGACCTCTAAAGGATAGTTCTGAGGAAAGATATTGTTTTAGGATAACAAAATCTTTAATTGGAAAAGTAGTTAGTAAAACTCTGTCGTAGAGTCTTACCAGATCAAATGCTGCGAAAACAAACAACAGAGGAGTTGATGCCGTATTCGCATTAAAAGTTATTACATTTGCTTTTGTAAAAACAATATTGTTTAGAGCATGACAATGCTTATTGGCTTCAGTGGAAGACTCACCTTTTTTTTCTGTTTTATAAGAATTACTATTGTTGGGGTCGCTGTATGAATCGAAATGATGATGGTGCGGAATTGTAGAATGAAGCAATATTACCAGCCCTGCCAGTAGTATTAAAACAAACTTACTATTTTTCCCCATTCTGTTCATAGAAATTTAATTACAACTGTTAGAATAACCGCAAAGATAAGTAAAAAGTTTATGCAACTGAGTTGCAAACTAATCGTTGCAGTTCGAACAAACTCCTTTCACAACCATATTTATATTTTCTACACTAAAATTAACAGGCAAGTTGATAGATGGAATAGGAATGTCACTTAAACAAAATGTATGTTGACATTTTAGACAAAAGAAGTGAACATGTAGATCTTCCGGGTGACATTGGCAGGTTTCTTTACACAGAGCGTATTTAATTGCACCTGTACCATCATCAATGCTGTGAATGAGCTTCTTTTCCTCAAATGTTTTGAGAGTGCGGTACAACGTGACTTTATCCGATTTATGAAACTTTTTTTCCAAATCAGATAAGCTAATTGCAGCTGTTTGCTCAGTGAGAATGTCGAAAACCAATTCGCGCATGGCAGTTGGTTTTATATTTCTACTCGTCAGTTTGTCGTCTGTATCTTTCATGGGTAATTGTATAATGTTTACTCCAGTTTATAGGCTGTATTTGAAAACAAATGTACTAATAGTTTCGGTAAAATCCGAAAAAAGAATGATATTGCGAATTAGTTACTGCAATATAATGATTAAAACAGATTTCTATATTGCAAGTATTTAGATTTCTTCTAATGCCAATCCATTTATTAAAACCAATAAAGCCTTGTTTTTTTCAATCATAGACTGTAATGCCGGACTGAAAAAACTTTGGATTCTAGGAAAGACCTCAGCCCCGATTCCTCAGCTTGCGGAAATTGGGGAAATTGGGGTATCTGGATATTTTGAGTATCTCCTTTTTCCTCTAAATCCCCAGAATCCTCACTTATGAGGGAATGGGGATTTCAATTTTTATAAAAACCACAAATTATTAGTATCAATGTTATCAGTATTGCTGAAATACGGTAGTATTTGAGCAATCATTTCCGGGTATTTGATTGTAACCGGTAGGTTTTGTTGTTTTACTGATTTCCAATATATCCGACTAAATTGATACACTTGGTCAATTAATTCAGTTACAATTTTTGTGTCAATTGGCTGTGTTGTGTCGGTTGGACATTCGATTTTGATTTTTACAGGGAACGGATAACCATCTTCTTCTAAAAATTCTTTTTCCAACGTTTTTATTTGCTGAGCCAGTAAATACGATGTTACCCCCCGCTGCCGCACGATTGCATCGTGTGGCAACAACTTTAAATCAATACATTATCCAATATCCCTTTTTCTCCGGCATAATCAGTAGCGCTTCTATCAAGGATTATAGAACTTATAGTTTCTACTCATTGTAACTCTTGTTTATTGATTATTGTTTACTCCTTACCTGCCACACGATGCAATCGTGCGGCAGCATGTGTAACCTCCATGTTTTGGAATAAAACCATCGGCGTTGTATTGCTTATCCATGGCTTTAGGGTTTGATGGGTTTTATTGCTTTTTTGTTTTCGGGGGACTTTCACAACCTCCACGACTGTGATTCATTGTCGGGAATGTCGGCACAATCACCCGATGAATATTTAATTGGTTTAGCCCTGTACTTTCGGATATATTCATTTAGCGTGTAGAGTTTCGCATTGTCTGACGGCATTTGTAATGCCGTTGTAACTGTATTCTTAGGACTTTTAATCCTCTTACAATTTTTTCAACTATAATTCATGTTAGATATGAATGTAGCTGAACACAGTTCCTTATATTACAGTTGCGCTGTGATGACAGTTTTTAGTGGTTGTTTTTGTTTTCTTGATAGTTGAGTATTTCCCCCCTTTCCCCCTCTCGTCATTTATAACGAGAGGGGTTTTAGGTTCATCTTATCTCCTTTAGGCATTAGTGGTTTTCACCAAGCTCACTACCAGGCCATACGGCTCATCGCCCATATCGGTAATGCTAAGCGTTTGAGTTTGGTAGCCAATTTTGGTAACCGTTACCGAATAGATAAATAGTATGTTTTTCTTTTCCGGAATTAGTGTTTCGGTATTCGATGGGTATTTTTTCCTTTAGGAAAAATCATGTTTCGTCACCCGATTTGTAGTTTTTCCATTAGGAAAAATCATGTTTCGTCACCCGATTTGTAGTT
>CAYMHE010000106.1:4304-8216 GCA_964390175.1 uncultured Paludibacter sp. | reverse complement strand
ACTGTTGAATATAACAGAACTGGCAATCAGACAATCTCACCTCGTACCTACAGTCACCTTTCCCTTTTGGGTTCAGGGGTGAAAACCACAAACGGTGTTACTGTGACCGGAATTTTGTCTTTGCAGGGCGATGTGACTACTTCAGGTATTATTGTACCCAATGTGGCGAGTACGATTGTATGGTACAAAGGAGCCTCTACTCAGTATTTGTCCGATAATTTTATTCTTGGCAACAAAATTTATAGCATGATTGTAGACAACACTGCCAATGTTGTAGTAAACAGTAATTTTACATTGAACAATCAACTTACTATCAATAACGGAGGAGTACTAACAATCAATCCGCAAAAGTCGCTTATTGTTTTAGGCAGTATTTCTAATTCGGCAGGCACATCAGGACTTGTTGTTAAGGCAAGTACTACTTTGGCCAATGGATCATTGATATTTCATAATGCAGAAAATAATCCTGTTTTGGCAACGGTGGAAATGTATTCGAAAGCAACTTTCGATACTTTGCGTGCTGTAGGTGACAAATACAAATGGCAGTTTTTTGGTGTGCCTGTTCGTTCGGTAACGGCCAATCCAACGTTTAATGGATCGTATCTGCGCAGGATGGTGGAATCGGGAACAACTACTCAAAATCACTGGGTGTCGTTGGTTAATCAATCGGTTTTGACATCGTTTACCGGATATGAAATCTGTCAGCAATTTCCGACTACATACAGCATAAAAGGAACGCTTGAAAATGGTAATTTCAGTTCGGGACAATTAGCTAAAACTCCTACTGCATTGTTTCCTGGTCAGCATTTGTTTACCAATCCTTATACTGCTGCTATCGATATTCGTGCACTTGATTTTGGAAGCGACACTGAAGCTACCGTTTATTTGTACAACGCCGGAACTTATTTGGACTGGGATCAGATACCGGCAGGCACATTCGGAACAGCGGCCGGGCAGTATTTATCTGTACCCAAAGATGTCGCCGGAAATTCAGGACTGCCAAGACAGGTTCCTTCTATGGGGTCGATGTTGGTAAAGGTGAAAGATAATGTTCCAAATTCGACAGTGAATTCTTATTTCAATATCAACTACAGTGCAGTGATGCCAAATTCTGATCCAATGCGTATCCGTGATGTTGAAAATAACGAAAATAACGAAAATGCTGAAAATAACACTGTCGTGTCTACTGTAATTGATGTAAGAGGAAAATACTCAGGCGATAAGATGTGGATTTTTAGCAACGATGCAACAACGCGAAATTTTGATAATGGGAGCGATGGATTTAAAATCTCCGGATCAGCTTTGGCACCACAGATTTATGCTGTAGAGAATGATGGTATTTATCAAATTGATGCTGTAGCCGATATGAACAATACAAATATCGCTTTTCAGGCAGGGCAGGATACAGAATATACAATGACTTTTACACACGAGAATGCTGAAACACGATACTCAGGAATCTATATTCATGATCTGGTTTTGAATACTGTACACGATATTACCGAAAGTGGCTCTACTTATACTTTTACGGCCGAATCCACACCTCAACCTGTAGTACGTTTTAGAATTCTGACCGGAAGTTTGATAAATAATCAAGCGCCTTCCGATATTGATTTTCAGATTTTCAATAGCGGAACCAATGTCTATGTAAGAAGTTTTACGGATGAAATAGCCGATGTGCTGTTGTATGATATTTCGGGTAGGTTGATTGCCAGGACATTATTAAATCCATTGGATATTACAACAATAAAAACAACTTTGCATCAGGTTTATGTAGTAAAAGTGAAAGGAAGGAGTCATAAATTAACGAAGCAAATTGTTGTAAAATAAATAGTTTGTCGGTCGATTTAATTAAAAGAGAGTTGGGTATTGGTACTTAACTCTTTTTTTTCAAAACATTCCTTCTTTGTTTTTTTATCAATTTTGTATCTATTCTGTTAGAATTTAATTTATAATTAGTACAAATATAGGTGTTTATAAATTTAGTATTCAGCAAAATAGATATTAACGAAATATTTCATTAATTATAGCTGAGATATAATGAAAATATTGTATTTTTGCAACGCTTTTCTATAAAAGTATGTTTTTATGTATTAAAAGGCTTATTATTCTTTTATTTAGCGTGTTATCTGTAACTTGTTTTGGAGACGAAAGCTCAATAAAAGGTCGGTTTGTCGTAAAGTACACAAACACAATACTTACTAAACAACAAGCACAAACTAATTTTACAAAAATTTATATGGCTAATCTGATTAAAACTAAACGTGGTTTGGACATCCGGATAAACGGCAGGGCAAAAGAAACAATTGGAAGCACAATTGTTTCGGAAACCATAGCTATACTTCCCGACGATTACCATGGAATCACGCCAAAAGTAGTTGTGAAAGAAGGTGATGAAGTGAAAGCAGGAAGTCCTGTTTTTTACGACAAAACATTCGATACAATGAACTTCGTTTCGCCGGTAAGCGGTAAGGTGTTGGCAGTCAATAGAGGCGAGCGACGCAAGGTGATGAGTGTAACCATTCAGAGCGATAAGAAAAACGCTTTCGAAAGCTTTGATGTGAAACCTGTAGAAAAACTCAATAGAGACGATGTTCGTGAACTGCTTTTGAAATCGGGACTTTGGGTGTATATAAAACAACGTCCTTACGATATTATCGCTAATCCGACACAAACTGCAAAAGCTGTTTTTATTTCGGCATTTGATTCGGCACCATTGGCACCCAACCACGAGTTTGTAGTGGCAGGCGAGATGAAGGAATTTCAGCTTGGCGTTGATGTTTTGTCAAAACTCACTGATGGTAAAGTTCATTTAGGAGTGAAAGCCGGTGTTAATTCTGTATTTTCGTCGGTGAAAAATGTCGAAATCACTTCTTACGAAGGTCCGCATCCGGCAGGAAATGTTGGCGTTCAAATCAATCATATTGATCCCGTGAACAAGGGAGAGGCTGTTTGGACTATAAATGCCCAGGATGTTTTATTTATCGGTCGTTTCTTCAGCAAAGGAATTGTCGATCTGAAACGTACGCTTGCCCTTACAGGACCCGAAGTTGCCGAACCTCAATACTATCAAACCATTGCCGGAAGTAGTGTTGCCGAAATTGTAAAAGGCAAAGTAAGCAGCAACGAAGAGCTTCGTTACATCAACGGTAACGTGCTAAGTGGCGCACAGGTGGGTTTGGATGGATATTTAAGTCCATATGCAACGCAAATCTCTGTAATTAAAGAAGGTCGCGATCAGCACGAATTGATTGGCTGGGCAATGCCACGATTCAATAAGTTCAGTGCAAGCCGTATTTATTTCACAGGAATACTTCAGAAAGTATTTGGGAAAAAAGACTTTGAATTTGATGCCCGTATCCTTGGTGGTCGTCGTGCTATTATCATGTCGGGCGAATACGACAGGGTTTTGCCAATGGATATTTTGCCTGAATTTTTGATTAAGGCAATGATAGCCGGAAATATTGATAAAATGGAAGCGCTCGGCGCTTACGAAATAGCTCCTGAAGATGTGGCATTGTGCGAATTTGTTTGCACCTCAAAATTACCTTTGCAGGAGATTGTACGTACGGCATTGGATAAAATGAAGTTAGAAATCGAATAAAACCCAAATCCCTTTCGGGTGAACTTAATAAATATGAATGCATTAAGAAATTTAGTAGATAAAGTGAAGCCGAACTTTGAAAAAGGCGGCAAACTTGAAAAGTTCCATTCGGTTTTCGATGGTTTTGAAACGTTTTTATTCGTTCCGAATACCACCGCTAAACGTGGAACGCATATACATGATGTTGTTGATTCTAAACGTACAATGATCATTGTGGTGCTGGCTTTGGTGCCTGCATTATTGTTTGGTATGTACAATGTTGGATATCAACATTATTTGGCTATAGGCGAGACTGTTACATTTTGGCC
>CAYMHE010000106.1:0-4204 GCA_964390175.1 uncultured Paludibacter sp. | reverse complement strand
TTCATGTCGGGCGACGTGGTTTGGGTGCGTACCGGATCAACATTCGGAATGGGAGCAGGTTCGGTTGTGGATGGTTATTCGGGTGCTACTGCTCTCGGACAGGTGTCTACGGCAACTACTCAAAACGCTCAATTAGTCGATATTATTGGAAACCCTATTGGCTTTATTGATGGTTTTCTTGGATTGATTCCCGGTTCGGTAGGTGAAACTTCGGCATTGGCTATTTTGATTGGTGCCGTGATTTTATTGATTACCGGAGTGGCAAGTTGGAAAACGATGTTCTCGGTATTTGCAGGTGGTGCGCTTATGGCCTGGATATTTAATGTGGCTGGTCCCGATACGGCAGCGGCACATTTTCCATGGTACAATCACCTTGTTTTCGGTGGTTTTGCATTTGGTGCAGTATTTATGGCTACTGACCCTGTTACTTCGGCGCGAACCGAAACAGGTAAATTCATATTCGGTGCATTGATCGGTGCTATGGCAATCATTATTCGCGTACTCAATCCGGGTTATCCCGAAGGTATGATGTTGGCTATTTTGTTAATGAATATCTTTGCTCCGTTGATTGATTATTATGTAGTTGAATCCAATATTAAAAGTCGTTTGAAACGAGCAGTGAAAAAATAAATAAACACCAAAACGATGGATACGAATAAAAACAGTTATACGATTATTTATGCCGCAGTGATGGTTATCGTTGTAGCATTGCTGCTTGCACTTGTTTCGAGTGGACTCAAGGAAACTCAAACAACGAATGTGAAGCTGGATAAGAAAAAGCAAATTCTTAGCGCTCTTCAGATCAATCTCGAAGATCAGGATGCCGCTGCTTTGTACGATCAATATATTGTCAAAGAATTAGTAGTGAACACAAAGGCAGAAATTCTTTCTGAAGTGAGAGGACAGGCTTTTGATATTGATGTGGTAAAAGAGACTGCGAAGCCGCTTGAAGACCGTAAACTCCCTGTTTATGTTGCCCAGATGGAAGGACAAATAAAGTACATTATTCCTTTGCGTGGTGCTGGACTTTGGGGGCCTATTTGGGGCTACGTGGCTTTGAACGATGACAAGAATACGGTTTTTGGAACCTATTTTTCGCATGCAAGCGAAACACCGGGTTTGGGAGCCGAAATTGCTTTGCCTAAGTTTCAACAGGAGTTTGTTGGTAAACATATTTTAAACGACAGAAATGAATTTGTTTCGATTGCTGTGATGAAAGCCGGTCAAAACTCTGACACTCAGGAACAGGTTGATGCCATTTCCGGAGGTACAATCACAAGTAAAGGCGTTGAGGCTATGTTGCTCAACAGTATTGGACAATACGAAGCTTTTTTAAATAAATCAAATGGAGGAACCCAGGAATGAGTAAATTTATATCAAATAAAACAAAAGAGGTTTTCTTAGGTCCGCTAAGTAAAAATAACCCGATTACCGTTCAGGTATTGGGAATTTGTTCGGCACTTGCTGTAACCGCTAAACTGGAGCCGGCTATTGTAATGGGCTTGTCGGTTACTATTATTGTGGCATTTTCAAATGTTATCATTTCGCTGATACGAAATACAATCCCGAATCGAATTCGTATCATTGTTCAGCTTGTTGTTGTGGCTGCGTTGGTAACCATAGTAAGCGAAATTCTGAAAGCTTTTGCCTACGATGTAAGTGTGCAGCTATCGGTATACATTGGTTTGATTATTACCAATTGTATTTTGATGGGTCGTCTTGAAGCATTTGCAATGGCCAATAGCCCATGGGAATCGTTCGTCGATGGATTAGGAAACGGATTTGGATACGCCTGGATTCTGGTTGTTGTCGCTTTCTTTCGCGAGTTACTGGGTTCGGGTACGCTTTTCGGTTTCAAAATTATTCCACAGGCCGTATACGATGCAGGTTATGTAAACAATGGATTGATGATTTTGCCTCCAATGGCACTGATCCTTGTTGCATGTATTATTTGGGTACATCGTGCAAGAAATAAAGAATTACAGGAAAAATAATGACCCATTTGTCCTCTAAGGGATTTTGAGGTTAATAATAATTTTAATTACAGATATTACTCTTTATCCCCTTTAGGGGTTAGGGTTAAATTAAATAATATGGAAAACTTAGCCAGTATATTTGTGAAGTCGATTTTTGTCGACAATATGATTTTTGCATTTTTCCTCGGGATGTGTTCTTATCTTGCGGTTTCGAAAAATGTAAAAACATCAATGGGTTTGGGTATAGCAGTAACTTTTGTGTTGGCTATCACTTTGCCCGCCAACTACCTGCTCGAAAACTACGTTCTTAAAGAAGGTGCTTTGGCGTGGTTGAGTCCTAAGTTGGCTTCGCTCGATTTGAGTTATCTTGCATTCATTCTGTTTATTGCAGTTATTGCTGCCATGACTCAGCTTGTCGAAATGGTTGTGGAAAAATTTACTCCCTCTCTTTATTCATCTTTAGGGATATTTCTTCCACTGATTGCGGTAAACTGCGCCATCATGGGTGGATCTTTGTTCATGCAACAAAGATCGTATGCTACCTTAGGCGAAGCTACTTCATATGCATTAGGTTCAGGAGTAGGTTGGCTATTGGCCATTGTAGGTTTGGCAGCTATCCGCGAAAAAATGGAGTATTCGGATGTGCCTGCACCGCTGAGAGGTTTAGGAATTACCTTTATCACTGTAGCTTTGATGGGAATCGCATTTATGGCTTTTTCAGGTTTGAAAATCTGATATTGCTCTTCTCCGGAAATTAATATATTTTTATCATAACAAGTAAATAACAATTTAATCAGTCCCCATATTTTAAATGAGTCGGAAGCGATGGTTTAAAGGGGTAAATAATTTATGATATTAGCAATAAACACAACAATGGTAATTACCAGTTTGGTAGTTTTTCTTTTGGTGATTTTACTTTTGGTTGTCATCCTTTTGGTGGCCAAACAGTATTTGGTAGCTTCAGGCGATGTAACTATCACTATCAATGGCGAAAAAGAAGTAATTGCTCCTGCCGGAAGTACGCTTCTCAATACTTTGTCGAGTCAGAACATTTTTCTTCCATCAGCTTGTGGTGGAGGTGGGTCATGTGCTCAGTGTAAATGTCAGGTAATCGAAGGAGGTGGCGAAATTCTGCCTACCGAAACAGTTCATTTTACGCGCAAGGAAATTAAAGATAACTGGCGTTTGGGTTGTCAGGTAAAAGTGAAAAACGATGTCAAAATCAAAATGGACGAATCGATTCTCGGTGTTAAAAAATGGGAATGTGAAGTGGTTTCTAACAATAACGTGGCTACCTTTATCAAAGAGTTTGTGGTGAAATTACCTGAAGGCGAACACCTCAACTTTATATCGGGTGGTTATATCCAGATCGATATTCCAAAATATGACCTGAAATTTACAGATTTTGCCATTGAAGAACAATTCCGTGGCGACTGGGATAAATTCAAAATGTGGGATTTGGCCTGCAAAAACGAAGAGGAAACCATGCGTGCTTACTCTATGGCCAACTATCCGGCCGAAGGTGACATTGTGATGCTCAACGTGCGTATCGCTACTCCTCCGTTCGACAGAGCTACAGGTGGTTGGATGAATGTGAAACCGGGTATTGCGTCTTCTTATATTTTCAATCTGAAACCGGGCGATAAAGTAATGGTTTCGGGTCCGTTTGGCGAGTTCCATCCATTGCTCAATACAAAACGCGAGATGCTTTACATTGGTGGTGGTGCAGGTATGGCTCCATTGCGTTCACACGTATTGCATTTGCTGAATACGCTCAAAATCTCCGATCGAAAAATCACTTACTGGTATGGTGCCCGTTCGAAGAAAGAAATTTTCTATGAAGAGGACTTCAGAAAGCTTGAAAGAGAATTCCCTAATTTTACCTTCAATATTGCGCTCAGCGAGCCGCAGCCAGAAGATAACTGGACGGGTATGGTAGGGTTCATTCACCAGGTAATTCACGATGAGTATTTAAGCAAACACGATGCTCCGGAAGATGTTGAATACTACATGTGCGGTCCTGGCCCAATGGCCAAAGCAGTAGAGAAAATGCTTTGGGATTTGGGTGTGCCTCGGGAAATGTTGATGTTCGACGATTTTGGTGGATAATAAAGATACAAAAAATGAAAAGCCTTCGGAATTTTTCCGAAGGCTTTTTTGTAAACATACTTTCACATAAATGAAATTTTTCAATTCAATAAATTCTTAGTTATGATTTGAAATTCTAT
>CAYMHE010000105.1:4985-8239 GCA_964390175.1 uncultured Paludibacter sp. | reverse complement strand
AAAGCCATTTATATCGAAGGTTTTGGCTGTACTTTGGTGCGTGGCAACGAAGCCGAAATCCGCAATCGTCCTTACACAATCGTTCCACTGCCTGCCATCAATCCTGACACGGTGGCCTGGCCTGCCGGCGACAAACTGGCGGATACAATTCCGGCTGAGATTGATCAGCTAATGTTAAACAAAGCCATTGTAGATGCATTCAATGACAGGGAAGGCAACAAAGGAACCTTTGCCGTAGCCATTGCTTATAAAAATCAACTGATTGCTGAGAAATACAAAGATGGTCTTTCAGAAAAAAACCGTTTCCTGAGTTGGTCGATGGCCAAAAGTTTCACCCACGCGCTCGTCGGCATTATGGTAAAAAAAGGACTAATGGATACGAAACAACCCGCCGATATTCCTGTATGGAAAAAAGACAAACGCGGAGCCATCACCATCCAAAACCTGATGCACATGAACAGCGGACTGGAGTGGAACGAAAATTATGGAAATTTATCGGATGTAACTATAATGTTACATAAATCGGTGGATATGGCCGATTTCACATACAACAAACCACTTGTTGCCCGTCCCGATTCGGTTTGGGTGTATAATTCAGGAGCTACGAATATTGTCAGTTATCTGATTCGAAAGAAAATCAATAATGATGCTGAATACTACGCATTTCCACGCCGGGAATTATTCAACCCCACAGGTATGCGAAGTGCTGTTTTCGAAACCGATGCCTCGGGTACATTTGCCGGTTCATCCTATGTATATGCATCCATGCGCGACTATGTACGCTTCGGATTATTATATCTCAACAAGGGAAACTGGTTGGGACAACAAATTCTGCCCGAAGGCTGGACCGACAATGCCATAGAACCGGCCAATGGTTCGGATGGTCAATACGGATCATTTTTCTGGCTGAACGAATCAAACGATTATCCTGACGTACCAAAAGATCTATACATGTGTCGCGGGCACGATGGACAATACATTTATATTGTTCCATCGCTCGAATTAGTGGTGGTTCGCACCGGATTTTCGAAGAAAGAAGATTTTGATTTTCCTAAGTTTCTGGCGTCGATAGTTGCTTGTATAAAGAAATAGAAGATAAATAATAACTTTTCCAAAGTTTAGAACTTTGGAAAAGTTTCATTTTTTTATTGCTTCTCTGTCAGATACTTCCAATAACGTTTTGGTAAGTGCTGCCGCTGAAGTTTTGGATTGATGCGCTCTTTTATGGTGAGCGATTTGAAATAAGCCTTCCAGAGTTTTTGAAACAGTTGCTCATCTTCGGCCATCAGTTGCTCGTTCAATTTTCCTTCAGGGAAAAGTTCGGTAGTATCGAGTGTCATTTCAGTAACGGTTTTCAGGTCGTAAAAGAAACCGTAATCGCGCCTGGTATCGTAAATGATCCATTTCTGATCGGCAAAACGATCCCTGAAATGCGAGATGGTGAGCGGCAAGCAATTATGATCGGGCGAAATAGGTGCAAAGAAAATATCATCTGCAGCTTTCTGAAAACGTACCAGTTCTATCATCCGGTGTTTTTCGGTGCTTACTTTCTTAGCCGTTTTGTGAACCTGTATCACATCCTGGTCGGCAAAATTTGTAGAAATATCCACCTTGCTATCAAACGTTTTCCTGATATATCTGAAAAGCAACTCATCGCTCCCGGGCAATTCGGATAACCACACATAGGTCAGCATATTCAGTACATTTCGTTCCGTCTTCTTCTCCAACCCTTTCCATACGCGCATCGATTTATCTTCCTGCGTCAAAACCGTATAAGTTTCAGTCACAAACAAAGGCTCAATATCGTCAAACCTCAATAACTTTTCAGGAAAAGTATTGCGGTTATAAGCATCGAAAACTGCCGTAAGCAGCCCTTCGAAAGTTTTATCGTAACGAAAAATAACCATAAGTGAACGAATTGATGAAGTTGAGAGCTTTTCAGCCCATCTGAACTGTAAAAGTATAAAAAATTCAACTGAATACAAACAAATCGGATAACAGGTGAAAACTTAAAAACGGTGAAATATGTTTTTGAGAATTAAATGAGTATCTTTGCAACATATTAATATATTTTCAATGAGATTTGACGAACTTCCTCTTTGCGATGCCGTGTTGGACGGCTTGCAAGCCATGAATTTTAAAGAAGCCACTCCGGTACAAGCCGAAACCATTCCGGTAATTTTACAAAAACGCGACGTGATTGCCTGCGCCCAAACCGGTACAGGAAAAACGGCTGCTTTCATTTTACCCCTTTTACACAATTTACAGGCCGAGCCTCACGCCGAGGACAAAGTAAATGCCATTATTATGGCACCTACCCGCGAATTGGCGCAACAAATCGACCAGCAAATGGAAGGCTTCTCTTACTTTACGTCATTCTCATCGGTAGCAGTGTATGGCGGCAATGACTCGCAGGCCTGGGATGTGCAGCGACGCGGCTTACAAAAAGGAGCCGATGTGGTGATTGCTACTCCGGGACGCTTACTTTCGCATATCAATTTATACGATATCGATTTTTCGCATGTAAAATACTTTATTCTCGACGAAGCCGACCGCATGCTCGATATGGGTTTTTTCGACGATATTATGCAGGTGGTGAACCGACTGCCGAAAGACCGGCAAACTATTATGTTTTCGGCTACTATGCCACCAAAAATCAGACTATTAGCCAAAACAATCCTGCACGATCCTGTTGAGGTAAAAATTGCCATTTCACGTCCGCCCGAAAGCATTATGCAAACTGCATATATTTGTTACGAAGCCCAGAAACAAGCCATTATCCGTCACCTTTTCGTAGGTCAGGAAGCCAATAAAGTCATTATTTTTTCGGGATCAAAACTGAAAGTAAAAGAGCTTTTCAAGACTTTCCGACAAATGGGACTTTCAGTGGGCGAAATGCACTCCGATCTTGATCAGGTGCAGCGCGACCACATCATGCACGAATTTAAAAACAACCGCGTCAATATATTGGTGGCTACCGACATTGTTTCACGCGGCATCGATATCGACGATATTTCGCTTGTTATCAACTACGATGTTCCACACGATGCTGAAGATTATGTGCACCGCATAGGCCGTACGGCTCGTGCCAGCGCCAAAGGAATGTCGATCACATTTGTTTCGGAAGAAGAGCAATATAAGTTCAAACAAATTGAAGTTTTTCTCGAAAAAGATATTTATAAAATTCCATTACCTGCTGAAATTGGCGAAGCTCCACTTTACGAACCTGAGAAACATAGGTTTGGACATAAAAA
>CAYMHE010000105.1:0-4885 GCA_964390175.1 uncultured Paludibacter sp. | reverse complement strand
CTGAAAAAAACTTATAGTTAGTTTGCAGTAAATAAATAGCAAGAGACATGACAAAAAGAATCGTCTTAATACTTTTACTTATGCTGGAAACAATACTTTACGCTACAGGTCAAACGCATCAAACAATGAATAAGCCGATTGAAAGCTCAAAAACATTTAAAATGCTCAGTTGGAATATTTATATGCTGCCCTATTTAAGTTTATTCAACAACAATGGAAACCGTGCCCGAAACATCGCCGACCGATTGGTCGATTCAGATTATAATATTATAGTTTTTCAGGAAGCTTTTAGCAGTAAATGCAGAAATATTCTGGCACAACGCCTCAAAAAGAATTATCCGTTTCAATATGGTCCGGCCAATAAGTGCCATTTACCCTTTCGTACCAACAGCGGACTGTGGGTAGTCAGCAAAATTCCGCTCACAAAAATTGATGAGATTAAATTCAGCAGCAGTAAAGGTTTCGACATGATAGCTCGCAAAGGCGCAGTGCTTTTCGAAGGAAAATTTGAAGGAGCCAAATTTCAATTGCTTACAACTCACCTTCAAGCCGATGGTGATCATAAGATACGGGAAAAGCAATGCAAAGAAATCAATGAACACTTGCTGAATCAATACTCAAACCCCAATATCCCTCAATTCATTTGCGGCGATTTTAATATTGACAGAAACGACCCTGTGAATTATGAATTAATGCTCCATACGCTTGGCGCTCACAATGGTGAAATCAGTGGCGATGTGAAATTTACGTACGACGAGATTGACAATACCCTGGTTCGGAAGGCTTCGGGAGACAAGAAACTGATCGATTATATACTTGTGCGAAATCAGCAATGGATTGGTAATATAGAACGAAAAGTCCAGACTTTTTATGAGAAAATCGGACATACACCTGCAAATCTTTCAGATCATTATGCAATGGAAGCGAATGTGTATTTTACTGAACCTGGGTTGGAAAACGAACTCTTATATTCTCTGAACGATTAGTTGGTATTTTGTTTTTCTGATAAATGAACAGGATTTCAAAAATCTTATGTTTTCACAGTAGTATGAAAGCATTCATCACAACAAGATGAAGGCACACTTCACAACGAAGATATTTCTACTGCTTACATTTTTCTATGCAACAACAACAGGCAAATCAGAAATGACGGATTATTTTCATGATAATATAAAGATTAACGAACTTTCGAATTCATCTGCAGAAAAAGCTGCAATCGATTCGGTTATATATTGTAATCTGTGTATTTCGGCTCATTACTTTATATTATTAAACTTTGTGTAACTTTGCGTGGCAAACGGTTACACAACGAAAAATGACAGAACACTTTCCATACACTTTGCTCAACAGGAGACAATTACAGCAGCAAATCAACCGCTTGTCTGCGTCCGGCATCCCTTTCCTTCTTATTATCAACTACAAAGCGACCGGAGGATATGTGATTCCCGAAGCTGAATTGAATGCCCAATTTATTCGTTTTCAAACCCCAACTAACCATCAACGTAACAAAATAACAGCTAAACAACAACTTAGGTGGCATATTTCTCCCATCTCCTTAAAAGAATATAAGCAGAAATTTGAGTATGTGCAGGGGCAAATTCAACAAGGCAATTCTTTTCTTGTCAACCTCACACAACCTACCCGATTAAAAACCAACCTTGATTTATCCGATTTATTTGAGTTTGGAACAGCTAAGTACAAACTTTGGCTAAAAGATAGATTTACAGTACTATCTCCCGAAACTTTCATTCAAATTCGGGATTCAAAAATCTCGTCATTCCCTATGAAAGGTACGATTGACGCTGCGCTACCCAACGCTGAGAATATTATTCTGAACGATCCGAAAGAGAAAGCCGAACACGCCACCATTGTCGATCTGATACGCAACGACCTGAGCATCGTTGCCGAAAATGTAGAACTTACCCGTTATCGATACCTCGACAAACTGTCGACCAATAAAGGTGAATTATTGCAGGTAAGTTCCGAAATCACAGGAAAGCTCCCCGACAACTATCACCAAAAACTCGGTGATATATTATTTTCGCTGCTTCCGGCAGGCTCTATCTGCGGAGCTCCCAAACCCAAAACGCTTGAAATTATAGAACAAGCCGAAGGGTATGATCGCGGTTTTTATACAGGTATTTTTGGTTGGTTCGATGGCAAAAACCTGGATGCAGGAGTAATGATTCGCTATATCGAACAACAAGCCGATCAACTTGTTTTCAAAAGCGGGGGAGGAATAACATCTCAAAGCGAGTTGGAAAAAGAGTACGAAGAACTAATTCAGAAAGTATATGTGCCGCTTCATTGAATCCATAAAATTAGCAGAGGGTCGTTTTTACAGGTTAGAACTTCATCAGGCCAGGGTCGACAAAGCTTTTGCCGATTTCTATCCCGCCGTAAAACCAATGAGTTTAGCTGAATTACTGTTGAAAAGCGATTTTCCTGAAACCGGAATTCATAAGTGCCGCATTGTTTTCGATACCGAAGTACAGCTTCTCGAATACATACCTTATGTCCGCCGTGAAGTAAAATCATTAAAGTTGGTTGAAACAGAGGCAGAAACGTTATTTTACAAAAAAGAGGACAGAACTGAACTGAACAAAGCTTTTGCACAGCGTGGCGATTGTGATGATGTTTTACTTGTCAAAAACGGATTACTTACTGACACTTCCTACTCAAACATAGCCTTATTCGATGGTAAAAACTGGATCACACCCAAAGTTCCACTACTATTTGGCGTAAACAGAGCACAATTGATTGCTGAGAACCGGTTGATACAAAAAGACATAAAGGTGAGTGAATTGTGCCATTTTCAGCGCATTCGCTTATTTAATGCCATGATAGAATTTGGTGAACTTGAAATTCAGACCAATGCTATAAAGCACCAACTCTATTAAAGTAATGCATTTTAGCACCTCTTTATTTTGAATTGAAAGAAAAATAATCAAATTATTTTCATTTTCGTTTGTTCGTTTCAAAATTTGCTGTATCTTTGCACCGAATTAATAAAAAAGGAACAATGAACAACAATTTTCTACATATTCTTCTACTCGGTATTATTATTCTCTTGCAAAACAAGTAGAAGTGAGTTTGGTATGTAGATAGTTCAACATAAATATATAAAGCCTTTCTCACTGCGGTGCGAAAGGCTTTTTTTTAAACCCATGTTTAAGGCAATGCAAGAAATTGTAAATGAAAAAATAGTAAATAAAAATATTATGGACAGATTATTTATTTTCGACACTACATTACGCGACGGCGAACAAGTTCCCGGTTGCCAGTTGAATACAATTGAAAAAATTCAGGTGGCCAAAGCACTCGAAACCTTAGGCGTTGACGTGATAGAAGCAGGATTCCCCATCTCAAGTCCGGGCGATTTTAATTCGGTGGTAGAAATATCAAAAGCGGTCACCTGGCCTACCATTTGCGCATTGACGCGCGGCGTGCAAAAAGACATTGATGTAGCAGCCGAAGCGCTCAAATACGCCAAGAACAAACGTATCCACACAGGCATCGGGACTTCCGAGTTTCATATCAAACATAAATTCAATTCCACACAGGATGAAATTCTTGAACGGGCTGTGGCTGCCGTAAAACACGCCAAGAAATACGTAGAAGATGTTGAGTTTTACTGCGAAGATGCCGGACGAACCGACAATGTTTACCTGGCCCGCGTTGTGGAAGCGGTTATCAAAGCTGGCGCTACTGTTGTAAATATCCCCGACACTACAGGCTATTGTCTGCCCTGGGATTATGGCGAAAAAATTAAATTCCTGATGGAAAATGTAAAAGGAGTTCATAACGCAGTGCTTTCTACTCACTGTCACAACGACCTTGGTATGGCTACAGCCAACACCATGGCCGGAGTAATGAACGGCGCCCGCCAGGTGGAAGTGACCATCAACGGAATAGGCGAACGTGCTGGCAATACTTCGCTCGAAGAAATTGCAATGATTTTAAAATGCCATAAAGGGCTGAATATCGATACACAAATCAATACGCAAAAAATATACTCTACCAGCCGTTTGGTTTCCGGATTAATGAATATGCCGGTGCAACCCAACAAGGCAGTTGTGGGTCGCAATGCCTTTGCTCATTCGTCGGGCATTCATCAGGATGGTGTGCTTAAGAATCGTGAAAGCTACGAAATCATGGATCCTAATGACGTAGGTATCGATCAAAACTCAATTGTACTTACCGCCCGTAGCGGACGCGCCGCCCTGAAGCACCGCTTAAGCGTGCTGGGCGTAGAAGTTGAAAACGGCAAATTAGATGAAATTTACGAAGAATTCCTTAAATTAGCCGACAAGAAAAAAGACGTCAACGATGACGATGTATTGTTGCTCGCCGGCAAAGAACGCTCTGAAAAACAACGCATCAAACTTGATTATTTGCAAGTAACTTCAGGCGTAGGTGTAAAATCGGTAGCAAGTGTCGGTTTGGTGATTGCGGGTGAAAAATTTGAAGCAGCCGCTTCGGGTAACGGCCCTGTAGATGCAGCGATCAAAGCTTTGAAACAAATTATCAAACGTAAAATGATATTGCGCGAATTCACAATACAAGCCATCGACAAAGGTAGCGATGACATGGGCAAGGTTCACATGCAGGTTGAACATGATGGATCGGTTTATTATGGCTTTGGAGCGAATACCGATATAGTAGCTGCCTCTGTGGAAGCTTACATCAATGCAATTAATAAATTTGTGAAATAAACAATATGGATCAACATTCTGAACAAATCATTTAAAATTATGGTTTTATCATTCAATAAAACCAGTTAACGAATCAAACAAAGAATTCATTACACAAAAAATATGAGCAAAACATTATTTGACAAAATCTGGGATGCGCATGTCGTATCAACAGTCGAAAACGGACCGAC
>CAYMHE010000104.1:0-8351 GCA_964390175.1 uncultured Paludibacter sp. | reverse complement strand
GCTGCAACAAAAAGCATAGCAGAACCATTTTTACAAGCAGCAGCGCAAGCACCACAACCAATACATGAGGCTGCATCCATAGCTTCGTCGGCATACACTTTCGAAATTGGAATAGCATTACCATCGGGAACACCGCCGGTATTAACCGACACATAACCTCCGGCCTGAATAATTTTATCATAAGCACTGCGATCTACTATCAAATCTTTGATTACAGGAAAAGCTGCCGAACGCCAGGGCTCGATGGTAATTGTTTCACCATTTTTGAAACGGCGCATGTGCAACTGGCAAGTAGTAGTTTCACCATCCAAACCGTGTGGATGACCATTTATATACAAACTACACATACCACAAATACCTTCGCGGCAATCGTGATCGAATGCTATAGGTTCTTTACGTTCTTTTACTAATTTCTCGTTCAACACATCCAGCATTTCAAGGAATGAGCTATCTGTTGATACATTGTCCATTTTATAGGTTACAAATTCACCTTTGGCTTTAGGACCTGCCTGACGCCATATCTTAAGCGTTACGTTTATACTTTTTTCCATGAGATTACGCTTTATAATTACGTTGTTGACGTTTCACAAATTCATATTCTAGTGACTCTTTAAGCAATACCGGTTCTTCACCTTCTCCGTTAAATTTCCAGCACGAAGCAAAAGAGAACTCTTCATCATTACGAAGCGCTTCTCCCTCCGGAGTCTGGTATTCTTCACGGAAATGACCTCCACACGATTCTTCGCGCATCAATGCGTCCCGAGCCATCAATTCACCTATCTCGATAAAGTCGGCAACACGTAATGCTTTTTCAAGCTCCACATTCATATCGCCACTTACACCCGGAACATAAACTCTTGTCCAGAATTCTTTACGAATGGCTTTAATTTTATCTAAAGCTATTTGTAAACCTTCTTTGTTACGTCCCATTCCTACAAAATCCCACATTACCAATCCCAGTTCACGGTGGATAGAATCTACAGATTTATCACCCTGAATTTTCATGATTTTTTCTATTTTTCCCTGAACTGCTTTTTCTGCTTCTGTAAACTCAGGCAGGTCAGTGCTCATGCGAGGTACCTGAATCTGATCGGCTAAATAATTTTGAATTGTATAAGGCAATACAAAATATCCATCAGCCAATCCCTGCATCAATGCAGAAGCTCCCAGACGGTTAGCACCATGATCGGAGAAGTTAGCCTCACCAATACAGAACAATCCTTTTACCGAAGTTTGTAGTTCGTAATCAACCCAGATACCACCCATTGTGTAGTGGATAGCAGGATAAATCATCATCGGAGTTTTATATGGATTATCATCCACGATCTTTTCGTACATCTGGAAAAGGTTACCGTAACGGGCACGGATAGTATCTTCACCTAAACGTTCGATCGAAGAAGAGAAATCAAGATAAACAGCTAAACCTGTGTTACCAACACCAAAACCGGCATCGCAACGTTCTTTAGCAGCACGCGATGCTACGTCGCGCGGTACAAGGTTACCGAAAGCCGGATAACGACGTTCCAGATAGTAATCGCGTTCATCTTCTTTCAAATCAGTTGCTTTTTTCTTTCCTGCACGGATAGCTTCGGCATCTTCTTTTTTCTTTGGCACCCATATACGTCCATCGTTACGAAGCGATTCTGACATCAAAGTCAGTTTCGATTGAAAATCTCCGTGAACAGGGATACAGGTTGGGTGAATCTGCGCATAAGCAGGATTTGCAAAATAAGCTCCTTTTTTATACATCTGTACAGCCGCCGATCCGTTTGAGCCCATAGCATTTGTAGAAAGGAAGAAGGTATTACCATATCCACCTGTACCTACAACTACTGCATGAGCAAAGAAACGTTCTGTTTTTCCGGTAACCAGATTACGGGCAATAATACCACGTGCACGACCATCAATAATAACAACATCCAGCATCTCGTAACGCGAGTATAATTTTACAGCACCTTTACCAATCTGACGACTCAATGCTGAGTAAGCACCCAGTAACAATTGCTGTCCGGTTTGACCTTTAGCATAAAACGTACGTGACACCTGAGCTCCTCCAAACGAACGGTTATCCAGTAAACCTCCGTATTCGCGGGCAAAAGGCACACCCTGCGCTACACACTGATCGATAATACTGTTCGATACTTCAGCCAAACGGTAAACATTGGCTTCGCGGGCACGGTAGTCACCTCCTTTGATAGTATCGTAGAAAAGACGGTAAACAGAGTCACCATCGTTTTGATAATTCTTTGCTGCATTGATACCTCCCTGTGCTGCAATGGAGTGAGCACGACGGGGTGAATCCTGAATACAGAAATTCAACACATTAAAACCAAGCTCAGCAAGCGATGCAGCTGCCGAAGCTCCGGCTAGTCCGGTACCAACGACAATAATGTCGAGACGACGTTTATTGGCGGGGTTTACTAATTTTTGGTGAGCTTTATAATTGCTCCACTTCTCGGCTAATGGTCCCGCAGGAATTTTAGCATCTATTTTAGTTGCTTCTACCACAGTAGATTCTTCATTCTTTGCCATAATATATTTCTGTTTTTTCAAATTTGTGATTAGATAATCCAGTTAGTTCCCCCACCCAACAAAAAGTAAACGGGAATAGAGATAAACATTAAAATAATAAGAGTAGCAATAACATTTGAAACAACTTTTACTCGTGGCAACCAGGTTCCGTTATTTAAGCCAAGCGATTGCAAAGCGCTCCACACGCCATGAGTAAGATGTAACCACAACGCACAAAGCCATACAATATAAACTATTGAATACACCGGCTGACTGAAATAATACTGAATCCAGTAAGCACCATTAGCAGCATTGGCCAACAATTCTTCTTCAACATGTCCACCCAGTTTGTGGGTAATTTCGATGAGCTGCATTTTAGCCCAGAACTGATAAAGGTGTAAAACCATAAAGCCAAGAACGATAGCACCCAAAACAAGCATGTTTTGAGAAGCAAAACTTACACCTTCCTGTTTCTTAGTCACAGCATAGCGTATGTTTCCACGTGCCTTGCGATTCTGAAAAGTCAGATACAGGGCATAAAGGATATGCACTACAAAACCAATTGCCAATACTTTGGTTCCGACTAAAGCATACCAGTTAGCGCCCAGAAACTCACAAATCATGTTATACGCCTCCTGCGAAAACAGGACAACGAAGTTCATGGTGCCGTGAAACAGTAAAAACAACACGAGAAATACCCCCGTGATACTCATAATGAGCTTTCGCCCAATCGATGAATCAATTAACCACATAGAATTTTGTTTTAGTTAGTATTTTTGTTGTATTAATTCTTTTTAATTTATTGAAAAGCAATATATTAATCAAAGCACTCAGTTTTCTCAAAAGCCACACAAAATTACTAAATACTTTCAATATAACAAATAATTACTGAAATTTTTCCGTAATCAGAACAAAGCAAATCGATGAAAATAATTTATATTTTTTTGCACATTGAATATCATTAGCTTATAGATATTTATTGAAATAAATCCAAAATAAATACAAATTCAAAATCGCAGTAAATATACATAATTTTTAAATACAAACAGAGCTTTGCATCATATCAGGCCTCAAAAAAACAAAAGCAAATAAGCAAAAAGAACAGAACTACAAATCTCAGGGACGCTCTTGTACAAAAAAAAACAGCTTAATAATATTAAGCTGTTTTAAAAATCGCACAATTTAGTAAAGCAAAAATAAATCACTCCACAACCTCACCAATGAGTGTAGCCGAAGTCGAAGTCATAATTTTCACTTTTATAAATTCACCAATATGTCGTCCTTCGCGCGGAAAAACAACCATCTTGTTTTGCGAAGTTCGTCCGGACATTTGTTCTTTTGAGCGTTTCGAAAAACCTTCTACAAGCACTTCGTAAACCTTACCAATATCATTGTGATTGCTTTCCTTCGCTATTTCGCTCTGCAATGCAATAATCTCGTTCAGACGGCGTATTTTCACTTCCTCAGGCACATCGTCGGGTAGGCGCTTGGCAGCCACAGTGCCCGGACGCTCGGAGTATTTAAACATAAAAGCCAGGTCGAAGCGTGCTTCACGCATCAGGTCGAGCGACTGCTGATGATCCTCTTCTGTTTCGCCCGAAAAACCGCTGAATATATCAGTACCAATGGCCACGTCAGGAATCAGGCGACGCATGGTCTGCACACGGTCCAGAAACCATTCACGGGTATACTTGCGGTTCATGGCTTTCAACACATTGTTACTGCCCGATTGCACAGGCAAATGTATAAACCGGCAGATATTCGGATATTTTGCCATTACCTCTATGGTTTCGTCGGTCATATCTTTCGGATGCGGCGAAGTAAATCTAATACGCATATTGGGCACCATTTCGGCAATCAAACTAAGCAGTTTCGGGAAATCGACCACCGTACCATCCTCTGCAGTATATTTGTAAGAGTTGACTGTCTGACCCAGCAGCGTCACTTCCTTGTAGTTTTTGGTTGCCAAATCGCGGATTTCGTTCAGAATACTTTCTACTTCCCTGCTGCGCTCGCGGCCACGGGTATAAGGCACAATGCAATAGGTACAAAATTTATCGCAACCACGCATAATGGAAACAAAACCGGAAATAGACTTACCAATACGTGTGGGAAGCACATCCTTGTAAGTTTCGGTTTTAGACAGTTCCACATTAATGGCCTTTTCGCCCTGTTCCACACTATTAATCAGGTTGGGTATGTCCAGGTAGGCATCGGGGCCTACCACCACATCCACTTTGTGATCAGTAATCAGTTCGTCTTTGACACGCTCGGCCATACAACCAATTACACCCACAATCATACCTTTATTTTTTTTCTTCATCGCATTGAGCTGTTGCAGGCGATGAATCACTTTTTGCTCGGCATTATCGCGCACCGAGCAGGTGTTTACAAACACAGCATTGGCCTCTCCAATGTTTTCTGTAAGTTCGAAACCATCCATTTCCATAATCGAGGCTACCACCTCGCTGTCGGCCACATTCATTTGGCAGCCATAGGTTTCAATAAAGAGTTTTTTGTCGTTCAACGCGGATTTAGAGTCCGGAGAAGCAACAGATTTTTCGTTCATTTTCTTATTTTTTTATGTATTAAACAATGCACAAAGTTACATTTTCTATTTAAAACACAAAAACTCATTCAGTTAACACTATTTAACCATCTAATTGTTTTAAATACACCTATTTAATTATAAGACACTTACGCTTTCAATAGAAAACAACAAATGTTTAAAACAATAAAAAGAAAATATTTATTTAAAAAAAACATTTGCACAACAAAAAAAAAGTATGCAAATTTGCAAAGTAAACAAACAGATAAATTTTTCATAGTTAAGGTTTAGGTTAAAATGTGCAATGGGTGGCTGTGAAGTTACCCATTGTTTTTTTATGTATTTAAAACCCGAATAATTTTCTATTCCAAAAGCTTTTCTTATATTTGCCAAAAACAAAACATAAAAAAAATCAATGGACAGCTTAGGCGACTACATATACATTGTTTTAATTGCAATAGCTGCTCTCAGCAGTATTTTCAAGAAGAAAAAGGAGCAACCCGCACCACAGGCTGATGCTGACTCCTCTTCTGACGATTTTGAAGATCTGCTAAGAGAACTGATTCCACAAAAAAACACAGACCCTGTAGCGCAACCTGAAGCGGCGATTGAAAAAAAATCAAACAACACCGTCATTTCATACGAAAACACTTCTGATTTTGGCAAGTTGAAGGCAAAAAAACAAGTCACAAAACAAACTGCCGACATCAAAACCCACGAGAAGGAGAAACCAATTGCTACAGCAACTCTAAATGCGGAAGACCGGGTCACAATACAAACACCGGAAGACGCAAAAAGGGCTTTTATTTTCGCTGAGATATTCAACAGAAAATACTGATTCCGAAATAAATATACAAAAGCTGCTTTTAAACACAAACATTTTTTTTGTTTCTGAGAAAATAGCTTGTATATTTGCAAAAAATAAAAATTATATAACCAAGAGTTCCGGCACACTGTCGGAATTCTTTTTTGTTTACACATTATAAAAAAACTAAAATTATGGCAGTAACTTACATGACCGCCGACGGTTACAAAAAATTAGTAGAAGATTTATATGAGCTGGAAAGTATTCAACGTCCGGCCATTTCGAAACAAATAGCTGAAGCTCGCGACAAAGGTGATTTGTCGGAAAATGCTGAGTACGATGCAGCCAAAGAAGCACAAGGTATGCTCGAAATGAAAATCTCACTATTAAAAGAAACTATCGCTTCTGCACGCCTTATCGATGAATCGAAAATAAATACAAACGAAGTGCAAATAATGACCCGTGCAAAAATTAAAAATACAAAGACGGGACAAATAATGACTTATATGATTGTTTCGGAAAGCGAAGCCAATCTGAAAGAAGGAAAACTATCGGTGACTACACCCATAGCCAAAGGATTGCTTGGCAAAAAAATAGGTGAAAAAGCTTCGATAACGGTTCCATCAGGCGTTATGGAATTCGAGGTCATTGAAATTTCTATTTAAAAACCCCATACAACACAACAAACAATTAACACCAAAGAAAAAATGACAATATTCAGCAAAATAATAGCCGGCGAAATTCCTTGCTATAAAATTGCAGAGGATGAAAATTATTTCGCTTTTCTCGACATCCGTCCTTTGACAAAAGGCCACACCCTTGTAATTCCCAAACAGGAAGAAGATTACATTTTCGGCCTCGACGATGCGACCTTAAGTGGTTTAATGTTGTTTGCCAAAAAAGTGGCCACTGCTATCGAAAGCGCAGTGCCCTGCGTCAGAGTTGGCATGGCTGTCATCGGACTTGAAGTACCGCATGCTCACATTCACCTGATTCCGATCAACGAAGAATCGGACATGAATTTCAGAAACCCGAAACTCAACCTGAGCGCCGACGAAATGATGATGATTGCCGAGAGCATCAGAAAAAGTTTCTGACACATTTTTCCTAAAATGAAAAGCCGTATTTCAAATTTGAAATACGGCTTTTCATTTTAATATAGTATAATGTCATACTGAATTTCTTTTTCGGAAAACATTTTGAAAAGAAATTACAAAAAGTTACCCCAACATCAACTTGCGAATAGATTTTCCTCATCAGGCAATGTTCAGTATTCCTTAATCACAAATATCTGGCTTTCTTCTATTTAAAATTCAACAATCTTCAAAGAATGAAGTCACAAAAAATTTGAATTAAAAAAGACAAATAAAAATATTTTGTAAACATCAGTAGAACTCAACAAAATTTTTATTCTGTCGGTTTCGAAAAGTCTTATTGAACTTCGGCGCAACCTTCTGCCAACAAAAACAAACTGTATGAAAGCAACTGTTTACTTTTCGGAATTTTTGCCAATCAACTGTTCGGCTCTTGTAAGCGCTTCGTTAATATTACTACAAATATTCTCGGCACCCAACATATCTTCAATACCTACCTTCACCAAGACCGATCGTACATTTTCAGTTACACCCGAAAGCAAAATTTGTGTCTTATCTTTCGCCGACATGCGAATAAAGTTTTCGAGATTATGCGAACCTGTTGAGTCTATAAAAGGCACTTTGCGCATCCGAATGATACGCACCCGCGGTTTATCACCTATTTGCTTCATTGTTTCCTCAAATTTACTTGCCACACCGAAGAAAAAAGGACCTTCAATTTCGTACACTTCCACACCCTTAGGCAATACAAGTCTTTCTGTATCCTGATTATTCTCAGCATACTCAACCTCATCAACCTCATCTTTAAAAACAGAAATAGTGGTAGTTTCCGAAATACGACGCAGGAACAAAATAACTGCAAGCAACAACCCTATTTCGATAGCGATTGTAAGGTCGAAGATAACAGTAAGCAGAAAAGTGGACAGCAAAACAGCCACATCTGATTTTGGATTCTTCATCAATGCCTTAAAAGTGCGCCATTCGCTCATGTTATAAGCCACTACCACCAATACTCCTGCCAAACAAGCCATAGGAATATGTTTGGTAAGGTCGCCCAGAAACAACAGAATAAGCAAAAGTACTACTGCGTGAATAATCCCGGCAACGGGTGTACGTCCACCGTTATTTATATTCGTCATAGTTCGGGCAATAGCACCGGTAGCAGGAATGCCGCCAAAAATCGGTGTCACCACATTGGCCACCCCCTGAGCTATCAGCTCGGTATTCGAATTATGCTTTTCGCCTATCACCCCATCAGCCACAGTGGCCGAGAGAAGAGATTCTATCGCCCCTAGCATGGCTATTGTAAATGCAGTAGGCAATAATTTTTCAATCACCGCAAAACTAATCTCGGGCGTATTGGCTGACGGCAACGCAGCATTAATCGTGAATC
>CAYMHE010000103.1:2537-8492 GCA_964390175.1 uncultured Paludibacter sp. | reverse complement strand
TTTTTTTACACAAATAGATTTCTGAAAATGAATAAGGTAGTTCGAAACTGCAAAAATATATTGCTGCAACCCTTGTCAGTTCAGGAAAAAGTACTACTTTTGTGCCCGGATAAGTCCTGCACGACCAGCTCCTTTCCAACTCCCCCAGGGCTTGACCGCAGCAAGGGTAGAAAGTCGTAGCGGTGCGATGCAGGGGGCTTATCCACTTGCCTCTTTAGCTCAGTTGGCCAGAGCACGTGATTTGTAATCTCGGGGTCGTTGGTTCGAATCCGACAAGAGGCTCAACAAAAAAACCATTTTTCTGAAAAGAAGAATGGTTTTTTTATTAATGGGTATCTCAAAAAGAAACGCTCCAATCGGGTAAGATGGGAGCGTTTAATGTTATTGGGTAAAGCGCGAATTAGGTATTCATTCCGCCGCAAACGTTGATGACCTGTCCGCTTACATAGCTCGAAAGATCAGAAGCGAGGAACAAAGTCACTTTTGCTACCTCATCAGGGCTTCCACCGCGGCGCAAAGGAATTAGTTCGGCCCATTTGGCACGTTGCTCATCGGTAAGTGCATGTGTCATTTCAGTTTCGATAAAGCCCGGAGCAATGGCATTGGCACGAATTCCGCGCGATCCAAATTCTTTGGCTACCGATTTAGCCAGGCCAATCATACCGGCTTTCGAAGCTGAATAGTTGGCTTGTCCGGCATTTCCGGAAACTCCAACTACCGAACTCATGTTGATTATACTACCCGACCGTTGTTTCATCATTACAGGTGTGCATGCGTGGATAAAGTTAAAGGCGGATTTGAGGTTTACATTGATAACAGCATCCCACTGCATTTCGCTCATGCGCATCATCAAACCATCTTTTGTAATTCCGGCATTGTTTACCAAAATGTCCACGCGTCCGAATTCCTTTACAATCTCGTCCACTACAGTGTGCGTTTCTTCAAAATTAGCCGCATTCGAGGCATAACCTTTGGCTTTTACGCCCAAAGCTTCAATTTCTTTCTGTGTATTCAAAGCATTTTCATCGATATTCAAATCGGTAAATGCAATAGCAGCACCTTCGCTTGCTAGTTTAAGAGCAATGGCTTTCCCGATTCCGCGGGCAGCACCGGTGACGATGGCTACTTTTCCTTCTAATAATTTCATGTGTTCTGTTTTTGTTTGTTGTCGTATGCGTTTTGCAATAAAACATTTTTTTTGTTTTCACTTTGTTTCAATGCATGATTCATACGATAATGAATTTTTTTAACTACAATCTTGAATAAAATATTTCAATAACCTTATTATAAGTTAAATAAATGATTTGTGAATTGCAAAATACTTGATTTTCGTCGACAAAGATAGTGTTTTTTTCGAAAATGAAGTAGGTTTATGCATAAATGGGTAGAATGTGTGCAATAAAACAAAAAAAATCGCAATTGACAGAATTTTATTCTCAATTGCGATTTAAGAGTTTTTTACAGTGTTTAAAATTCAGAAAATCAATTCTTTAATTCTAAATGAAGTTTATTGTGCTGATGGCGTTTCTGAATCTTTCTTTTTGCAGCTGAAATTATTTCCTGATTTTGTGTGCCATCAAAATAGTCCAAAGTGCCGTTGAAGGTGCCTTTGATGTTGTTTCCGTATTGGTCGATAAAATCATATTGAATAGCGTATTTATCTCCTGCGTTTTGAATAACTTTGGCCGAGCCAGCAATGACACTGTTTGTTGTGTTGCCAAAATACCATGTTCCATACAGATAGCTGTCGTATTCGAAGCCGGAAACCATTGTTGATGGTGTAAATAAGTCAGGATTTGCATCTACAATTGTATAGGTGCCTGAAGGTAAATTTGTAACAGAACCAAGACCTGTGTTGAATTCGAGGTACATTACTTGTCCTTCGCCCGAAAAATCAGTCATATTAATGCCTGCGCTTCCGAGATAAACTACGAAATTATTCGATATTTCGATGCCATAGCCATCTCCATAATACCATAGCTCACCCTGTGTCATGAGGGGTTCTATTTTATCGTCGACAGTTATAGTGCAGGTAGCTGATTTGTCGCCGGCAGTAGCTTTGATAACGGCTGTTCCTTTTTTAAGCGCTTCTATTTCTCCGTCTTTCACTGTTACCACTGCGTTGTTGTCAGATGTCCACACAATTGAAGGGACAATGTTGCCGGAATAGTCTGTGTCGGCAAACAAAGAGTCTGTTTGGCCAATGTTTAGAGTCAGTGTATTTTTACTGATTGATACATTGTTGACTTCATTCTCGGTACAAGCCGAAAACGTGAGTATAGCAATGATAGCAATTGAGAGATTGATTTTAATGATATTTTTCATTTTTTTCTTGATTATTTTGAAAATAAGTTCGATAACTGATAGTATTTAGATGGTGTATGTCGAATGCAATATCCGGAAAAGGATATTTGTAACTATTTATTTTGAAATTATTAATAAAAACCGACCTGTTTGTATTTTTACAAACAGGTCGGTTCGAAAGCCATAAGTGAAAATGAATTTATCCGTTCATCGAAACCAGAAATTCATCATTATTTTCTGTGCGTTCCATGCGGTCTTTGAGGAATTCCATCGCTTCGATCGAATTCATATCGGCCAGGTGTCGGCGTAGAATCCACATACGGTTCAGAGTGTCCTGGTCGAGCAATAAATCATCGCGACGAGTACTTGAGGCCATGATATCGACAGCTGGGAAAATACGTTTGTTCGAAAGTTTACGGTCGAGTTGAAGCTCCATGTTGCCGGTTCCTTTAAATTCTTCGAAGATAACTTCGTCCATTTTTGAGCCGGTTTCTGTTAATGCAGTTGCAATAATTGTTAAACTTCCACCGTTTTCGATGTTACGTGCTGCTCCAAAGAAGCGTTTTGGTTTGTGTAGTGCATTGGCGTCCACACCACCTGATAAAATTTTGCCCGACGCAGGAGATACAGTATTGTATGCGCGCGCCAAACGAGTGATCGAATCGAGTAGAATAACAACATCCTGACCACATTCTACCATGCGTTTTGCTTTTTCGTGAACCATGCTGGCCACTTTCACGTGACGTTCGGCTGGCTCGTCGAAGGTAGACGAAACAACTTCGGCGCGAACGCTGCGTGCCATGTCTGTTACTTCTTCGGGACGTTCGTCGATAAGCAGTACAATCATGTATACTTCAGGGTGGTTAGCCGCGATGGCATTCGCAATTTCTTTGAGTAAAACTGTTTTACCTGTTTTAGGTTGTGCCACAATGAGTCCACGCTGACCTTTGCCAATAGGCGAAAATAAATCGACCATACGAACCGAAAGAGAGTCATTTTTTCCGGAGGTAAGATTGAATTTTACATCGGGGAAAAGTGGAGTAAGGTGCTCAAAGGGAACACGGTCGCGGACATATTCAGGAGAGCGGCCGTTTATTTTATTTACTTTAATCAGTGGAAAATATTTTTCGCCTTCTTTGGGTGGACGTATGGCGCCATTCACTGTGTCGCCGGTTTTGAGGCCAAAAAGTTTGATTTGCGATTGCGATACATAAATGTCATCGGGCGAAGCCAGGTAGTTGTAGTCGGCTGAACGGAGGAATCCGTATCCATCCTGCATCATTTCGAGCGTTCCGGTACCTTCCAGTATGCCATCGAAATCGAATTGTTTTTCTTGTTTGTCGTTGCGTGGTTGAAACTTGTTACGGTTGTTGTTGCCGTTTCCGTTTCCATTTCCGTTTCCGTTTCCGGAGTTGTTTTTGTTACGCAAATCAATTGTACGTGAGCCTTCAGTGTTTTCAGTGTTTTGTTCGTTCGAAACAGCAGGAGTTTCAACTTTAACTTCGGGAAGCTCTGATTTTGCAGTTTCGTTTTCGGTTGCTTCGGGTTCAGTTGTTTTTTCGAGGACGAACTTTTTGGTGTTCACCTGTGTTTTTTCTGCAGCTTGCTGTTGTTTTTCTTCTTTTGGTCTCTCAACCAAAGTTTCTGTTTTAACTACAGTTTCAGTATTTGCTTCACTGGCAGCTTCTTCTGTGGTTTTTTTGACTGGCTTTTTGGTCGGGCGGTTTTTGCTGTTTTTCTTTTGTGCTGCGACTTTTACTTCCTGATTGCTGGCTTCTGCGGCTTTTGGAGTGCTTTCGGCTTTCTCAGGTTGAGCGTTGACTGTTTTTTCGTTTTTGACAACTGGTTTGGCTTCTTGTTTTGGCGCTTGTTTTGCGCTGTCGTTTGCAGTTGTAAATACCTTTTGATCAGTTGTTTTGTTGATAGGCACTCTGAGTCGTTTTTTCTTTTCGATGTCGGGCTTTTCAATCGTTGTTTTGCGTTGCGCATTTACAACGGCTTGTTGGTCAAGAATATCGTAGACCAATGTTTCTTTTTTTACTGAATTTGATACTTTAAGACCTAATTCAGCAGCGATGTCCTTTAGTTCGGGCAGTTCTTTCGCATTCAGTTGCAAAATGTTGTAGTTACTCATAAAGATGATGAATAAACGTTTTTAGAGGATATTTCCTTTTGTTTTGGAAAATAACGTTATTTGTGAATGTATTTAATTGTTGATTGTTAATTACAACAACAGGAGGTTGTTGTATTCAGAAAACTTGGCAAAAATAATAAATATATTCTAATTGTGCAAATTTATTCTTTTTTTTGAAATAATCCGGAATGCAGTTGATCGTTGCGCTTCTAAGCGTAAGGTAATTGTATTTGAAATTTCAGAAAGCAGTTAAGTGCTTTCAGCGATTCTGAAACCTGAATTCAGACATGCATTTAGCAAAAAATGCATTTGCTGAAGCAAATCGGCAAAAGGATATGTCAATTGTCAAATTTTTTAAATTAAAATTAAAGTGAAAGAAAAATGAATTTACTATCTTTGCAACTATGTAAATGTTGGCTAATTTTAATTATTTTACGATAATTAGTTTAACTCTTTGATGGTCAATTTTATATTTGTCAATTTTTATTTGAATATCAATTGAAAATCAATAATCTCAATTGTGAATTTTTAAATGTAAATGTAGAGATGAAACCAAAAATAAAAAAAATACTGTTAGTTCTCGCGGCTTTTTTTCTGATTTTTATCAGTTCGCTGGTGGCATTGCCTTATTTTTTTAAGGATAAAATTATGCTAAAAGCAAAGACTGAATTGAATAAAATGTTGAATGCCAATGTTGATTTTAGCGATGTTGATATGAGTTTTATTCGTAATTTTCCTTATGCTTCGGTCAAACTCAATGATTTTCATATCGTAGGAAAAGGTGATTTTGAGAAAGATACGTTACTTTCGAGTCAAAGTATCCATTTGGTATTAAATGTGAAAAGTCTTTTTTCTGATAAGGGTTACGACATTCGTAAATTAGTTTTTCGAAATTCGCGTGTTATGGTGCATGTGTTGGCTGATGGTCGGGCTAATTACCTTATTTTGAATGAGGATTCGACCACAATAACCGACACAACGGCTATGAATTTCCACTGGAAACTTAAAGAATTCAGCATTGATAATGCCGATATATTGTATAAATACGATATAAGTAATATGCAATTTGTGCTCAAAAATGTTAATCATATCACTACGGGCGACCTTACTGCCGATAGTTCGTTGTTGGTGACCAAAACCTCCTGCGACTCGCTTAGTTTTTTGTGGGAAGGCGTTGAATATATATCCAAAGCCAAAGCCCGGCTCGATGCTGATATTAACGCCAATCTGAACGATATGCATTTTACGATCAGTAAAAACACGTCGCAGATTAATGAAATTCCGTTCTCGCTCGAAGGTTGGCTCAAAAGCATTTCTAACGGTTGGGATATGGATTTAAAGTTAGTTACATCAAAAGTGAGCTTTAAAGATCTATTGTCGATGGTTCCTTCTATTTATGCAAAATCGTTTGATGAGCTAAAAGCCGGTGGAAAAGTTGATTTGAAAGGCAGTATAAAAGGAACAATGATTGATGATTATTACCCTTCCTTTCAACTGAAACTTGTTGCCGAAAATGG
>CAYMHE010000103.1:0-2437 GCA_964390175.1 uncultured Paludibacter sp. | reverse complement strand
CAATGATTGATGATTATTACCCTTCCTTTCAACTGAAACTTGTTGCCGAAAATGGTTGGTTTCAGTATACAGGATTGCCCGAATCAGTGAAAAATATAAATGTAGCTATGGACATTAGCAATCCGGGCAAGACACTCGACGAAACTGTCATCGATATCTCGCGTTTTAGTTTAACTTTGGGTGGAAACCCTTTTAATGCTCAAATGCGGATTGCCTATCCGATGACAGACACTGAAATAAGTGCAAAAATGGAAGGATTGATTGATTTGGGCAGTATTAAAAAAGTATATCCGCTCGATGCCACAACTCAACTGAACGGACGACTGAATATGAAACTTGATTTGGCTGGAAGAATGTCGTACATTGATAATAATGAATATGATAAATTCAGATTTGCAGGTTTGCTAAAGGTTGATAACTTGCTTTTGAAATCGAAAATGCTTCCTCAGGATGTTTCGGTATCCAATGCCAATCTTGTATTTAATAATCGTAGCATCGACTTATCGGCATTGAAAATGAAAATCGGAAGAAACGACATAGCCGCATCGGGCAGGCTTACCAATGTTTTACCTTATTTGTTTAAGAATAAAGTGTTGACAGGTGAGTTGAACTTACAGTCGGACTATTTAAACATAAGTGACTTTATGCCGACAGATAGTACGGGTATTCAGAAATCAGAAACTGCAACACCTTCTGCACCAATGAATATCATTCAGATTGCCGAAAATCTTAATTTTCAGGCAAAAGCTACTGTGAAAAAACTGATGTATGAAAAAATGAGTTTTAACAATGTGAGTGGCGGACTTGTAGTTAAAAACAGCGAATTGAGAATGGAACAAGTGAATTTAAACGGTTTTGGAGGAAGCTTGTTGATGAACGGAAGTTATAATGTTTCAGATACCCTCAAACCGAAGGTGAGTTTTGATGTGTCTTTAAAAGAAATTCTGTTCAACGAAATTTTCAGTCAGGTGGAAACATTGAGAAAATTTGTACCACTGTTCGAAAAAGCATCCGGAAAGTTTTCTACTAAGTTATCATTCAATTCTTTGCTTAAAAGCAATATGATGCCCGATTTGCAATCAGTTCTGAGTTCAGGAACTCTATCAACCCAATCGGTGGGTCTGAAAAATGTACCTGCGATGGAAATGCTTGCTACTGCGTTAAAAAAGAATGATTTGATGCCAATGAATGTAAAGGATTTGATTATGCTTTTCGAAATTAAAGAAGGAAAACTAACAACAAAGCCTTTCAGTTTTAAAGTTTCGGATGTTAATTTTACTTTGGGAGGTATCACTGGTTTGGATCAGACTATTGATTACAAGGGAATAGTGAAATTACCCGACAGTAAACTTCCGGGAAAACTATCCACGGTGAATTTTAAAATAGGAGGTACTTTTAGTAAGCCCAAGATAGAACTTGATTTAAAAAATACGATTGATGAAATAGTAACTGATGCCAAAAAAAAGATAGAAACTGATATTAAAGAAAAGACAGAGCAGGTAAAAGATAAAGCCCTTGATGAAGCCATTAAGCAAAAAGAAAAAGCGATGAAAGAGGCGCAACTTCAGGCTGATAAATTATTGGCCGAAACAAAAAAGCAAGGTGATGCTTTAATTGCGCAGGCGAAAAAGCAGGGTGAAGAAATGGTGGCAAAAACAACCAATCCTCTGACCAAAAAAGCGGCCCAGATGGCTGCATCAAAGTTGGAGCAGGAAGCACGCAAGAAAGCTGATCAATTGAACCTAAAGGCAGCAGAAGAAGCTCAGAAGATAATACAGAGAGCAGCCGATAAGGTTAAAATTGAAGATTTATAAAATATAACAATTGCATTGTGAGCTGATCTCAAAATTATTCATTCAATATCAACTATAATCAGTAGTTTTAATGAAGTCAATATACAAACCGTCATTTCTAAGTTTGGTCATCGATTTTCTGATTTTAATTATCGGGATTTTTGTTGTGCTTGAATGGTTTCCGCTTACCACCAAGACGCCCTATGACAAATATGCTGATGGTGCATTGTTTTATTATGCTATCTGGGTGCTGATTTCTTATGTTTTAGGAAGGTATAAACCACTACACTTGTTAAAATACAAGATTGTTTCATTCAATCTTATTTATACTACTTTACTTACTTTTTTGATAGTTTCTTTTGTTTCTTTTGCTCTTTTCAAAGGACACTATTCAATTTATGTGGTATTTACTTTTACCACAATTTTATATGTTGTGTTTTCAGCTTTTTACTTGTTGTATTTTATATTGCTTTATGCCGTTGAATATGACGAAACACCCATTGAAGTTGAAATTCGTGAAAATGCAGTGCTCTTGCCGCCTACTGCGCTCGATTCACAGAGTTTTAGTGACCTGAAGGATACCATCTGTACTTTTTCGGGACAGAAGTGTTTTGATGTCCTTTCGCATCATTATGATTTGAAAA
>CAYMHE010000102.1:0-8584 GCA_964390175.1 uncultured Paludibacter sp. | reverse complement strand
TAGATTTATATTCAAAAAACATACGTACCGGTCGTGCAAATGATGGGGCACTTTTGGCGAATCAAATTTTTGCTGCTAACTATGATGGTAAGAGAAAAAACATAGATTGGCAAAATGAAATGACTCGACCTTCCCTTAAACAACAATATAATCTTTCTGCTTCAGGGGGTACTGATAAAATACAATCTAACTTTTCATTAAGCTATTTGAATAATGACGGTATCGTTATCAATACGAATTACAATCGTTTAACTGCTCGTGCAAATGTAGTGACTAAAATAGCTGATTTTCTTGAAGTTGGTGGTGATATTAATTTTGTTCATTCTCAGTCTCGCGGTAGTAATGCCGGATCAGGTAACAATGGTAATCTTTCGTCGCTTCGCGATATGGCATTTATGTGTCCAACACTGGATTATGTAACACCATCAGGCACTTATGTAAGTCCAAATGTGATCAATTCAAACGGTACTTATGGAACCTCAATACAAAGTTCTGTAGGTTCTTACGATGGAGGCCCGAGTGATAATATGTATGCACTTCAGATGGAAAATAATGGTGTGAATAAATACAATCAGGTACTTGTAAGTGCATATGCTGACATTAAATTGATGAAAGGCCTGAATTTTAAAACTGTAGCTTCTTACAATTTCTCTGCTACTGATTATCAGAATTTCTCAGGAAACAAACAACGTTATATGCCCGATGGCGTTACGAAAGTTGAACTTGCCAATTATGATGATCGTTATGAATTGACAATAACAGGAAGTCAAAATAACAATTTGGCAATTGAAAGTTTCTTGACTTATAACTGGAAGAATGATATTCATAATCTTACTTTGATGGCTGGTAACTCGGTAACAAATAGTTTTGGTAACTGGGCTTCGGCTACAGCAAAAGATTTTGCTGCAGACAATATTCGCGATGTCAGTTTGACAAGTGATGTTACAACAAGAACCGGTAGTGGTGCTTATAATCTTCAGGTACGTGGAATCTCTTATTTCGGTCGTGCTATGTATAGCTTAAAGGATCGCTATATCCTTACCGGAACAATTCGACGTGATGGTTCTTCAAACTTCGGAGCGGGTAACCGTTGGGGAACTTTCCCTTCGGCAGCAGCTGCTTGGCGTGTTTCTGAAGAAGATTTCATGAAAGATGTTTCTGCAATCTCTAACCTGAAACTTCGTTTAGGTTGGGGTCGTACAGGGAACTCCGGAGGTGCAACCGATAAAGCTTCAGCTGCTCTGACGTCAAAAAGTATTGCATATTATTATTATGCACAGAATGGACAAGCTGGTTTAGGTTCAACAGCTCAAACTGGAAATGGTTATGTGAATTTGCTTGTTGATACCAACCTGAAATGGGAAACCAATGAACAAACTAACTTTGGGGTTGATTTTGGGTTGTTAAATAACAGTTTGAATTTAACTTTAGATTACTTCACCCGCATCTCCAAAGATTTATTGTTGTATCAATCAATTCGTCCTTCGGCAGGTTACAATAGTGTGTATACCAATTATGGTGAAATTCTTAACCAGGGTATTGAATTCAGTGCTAACTACAGAAAGAAACTTAATAAGGATTGGAATATTGGAGCTACTTTGACAGGCTCGACACTGAAAAATGAAATACGGAAAATTGGTGCAGACATATTCAATGTGAATGGTACAACTACCAATGATGGTTCTAACGTGGGAGCAGTAGCTGCAACTTCGGGCGTACACTGGGATGGTCACTCTATCTCCCGCGAAGGTTATGCAGTAGGTTCTTTCTATGGATATGAAGTGGAAGGCGTATTCCAAACTCCTGCAGAAGTAAAAGCGCTTAATGATTTAGCTAAAGCTGCTGGTCACGCTGATGGATATCAAAAAAGTGCCGCACCCGGTGATTTTAAATACAAAGATCTTAATGGAGATAAGTTTATTGACGAAAAAGATATGACTATTTTAGGCAATGGTTTCCCTAAAGTGAACTATGGCCTGACATTAAATGCTTCGTATAAAAATTGGGATTTTTCGGTTTATGCATATGGTGTAATTGGTCAAAAAATATATTCATATTCAGCAATGACATTGTCGAATATCTATCCGGGCGACAACCAGACCATTCCTAATATTTTGAAATCATCAGCTGCAGAAGCATGGACACCAGAAAATAAAAGTAATACACTTTCAAGATTAACCATAATTGATCCAAATTACAATATGCGTGGATCTTCAGCTTGGGTGAAAGATGGTGATTTCTTGAAGATCAACAACGTTCAAATAGCGTATAATTTTAATAAGACTTTATTAAAACCGCTTCATATCGAAAGTGCACGTATTAATGTTTCAGTTCAAAACCTTATCTGTATCTCTTCATACAACAAATATGGTGATCCGGAAAGCGGACAGGGAAGTGTTCTATATACAGGTTTGGATACAGGTCGTTACCCTAACCCACGAGTTTATTCCGTAGGTTTAAATATCCAATTATAATTGTTCCACATAAATACATAATAACATTATGAAAAACAAAATTAAAATATTATATGCAGTTGTCAGTGTGTTGACCTTTATTGGAATAAGCTCTTGCAACAATGATGAGTTCTTAACAGTAGATCATTATTCAATTTTACCTGCTGATCAAATGTTTAAATCTGACGAAGATGCTAAAGCAGGTCTTGTTGGATGTTACGATTTGATGCTCCCCAGTGGAGACGTTGATGGAGATGGAAATATTGACTATAATGGCGATTGGGGCTTTAAACCTAATTTATTTGTAGGTGGTCATCCAACTATGGATACTCAGGCAACAGGCTGGGATAAAGACTGGAATACTCAAAACTGGACTGCCGGTAGCCCTGAACTTTTGAGCGGTTGGAAACAATGTTATGCGGCTATTGCTCGCTGTAACGACTTTCTTGCAGGTCTTGAAGCTTCTCAAAATATCACTCCTGCCCTCAAAGCATCACTTGATGGTCAGGGAAGATCAATCCGTGCTTTCTTTTATATGTGGTTGGCAAAAACATTCGGTCGTGTGCCGATGCTTGAAACTGGTGAAACTTACATTAATACACCTAATAAGGCCCGTGCAGCTACCTACGCAGAAATGTGGGATTTCATTATTGCCGACTTGAAAATTGCTGCCGAAAAACTTCAGTGGGATCCATTGGATGGACAGTATGGACGCTGTACTAAAGGTTTTGCTTTATCGTATTTAGGAGAAGCCTATATGTGGAAAGCATTCCGTGTACCTGATCAGGCGAGAGCGAATTATGTTTTGGCTGAAGCCGCTTTGAAACAAGTAATTGAAAGTGGAAAATACGAACTCAATCCTTCATTTACCACTTTGTGGGATCCGGGAGCTGTTTGGACCAAAGAATGTATTTGGGAAGAAGTGCTTGATCAGGGTTCTCAATGGAATGGATGGGCAAATTTAACAGATGCTCACGCTTGGGTTACTTACTTTACAACATGTCCTGCCGTTGGTGGTTGGGGTTCATTGTACCTTTCCTGGGAATGGTGGAGCTCTTACGAAAAAGGTGATAAACGTCGTGATGCATCAGGTATTACAGGTGCTATCCCTGGTATTAATCCAGACTGGAAATCGGCTACAAACTATGGTTATAACCCATATTTGCAACAAAGTATAGTAGATGGTGATGGCTTAACTTCGCATTTCCACTTTTATAAAGATGGCGAAGCAGCTCCCTCTATCTGGAGCTTAAAATACTCGCGTAGTTGTCGTGCCGACTGGGCTGCAATGTGGGGTCCTCAACAGATTTATTACAAACGCTATTCGAATGTATTGTTCGACTATGCTGAGTGTTTATTTAATTTGAATGGTGAAAATGATGCAACTGCTTGGGCTTGTATTGATCAGGTTCGTAACCGTGCATTCGGTAATTTGGAAGTAGGTAAAAAGGCAGCTTTAACTGCAACATATCTTCCATACTATCAACAATTAGCAACATTCTACAAAGCGCCTGCACTTACCGGATACCCAATTCCTTTCAACGAAACTACAGTAACTGTTCCAAGCGCTAAAACATACTATGCTCAAGTAAAATCTGCAAAGAGTTTTTCTTCTCCAGTATGGTTGGTTGCTTTGGGCGAAGAACGTCGCAAGGAATTCAATGCAGAATGGTCACTTGCTCCTGACCTTTTCCGTTCAGGATACATCGAAGATCACATCAATCATAATTATCCAAAAGGTGTAGGTTATCCTAACTCAAATCTATTGGTTAAGGATGCATATCAAACTTATCGTAACTTTGACTTTAACATTAAAAAGATGGATATGCCTATTCCAACTGAAGAATTGTTAAAAAACAAACTGTGTGATCAGAATGAAGCATACAGATAAAACTCATAGGGTTGTTTTTTTATTGATAAATTAGAAGTTTGTTAACACAGAGGGTTTTAAAACACAGTTGGTGATCAGAGTACTGATTGCCAACTGTTCTCTCAAAAAATTTTCAACAAAAAACACAGAAACCAACTGTCGGTTTCTGTGTTTTTCTGTTTTATGAAAAGGGATACCGGAAGTGCTCCAATTATATTTTCCTTTAGTTTCAATTTTATTCGGTCAGAAACAAGATCATTTTTTCCACCGCTTTTTCGCACACCTGACAAAAAGCAGATGCTTCGTTGGTGCGCATCCGGCAGTCGTAAGCCGGTCGATACATGCCCTTTGTGAGGTATCCACCACCTTCGAAAACGCCTACCTTCAGTTTTTTAGTGGCATTGTTCACTTTCGTTGGGATGGTGGTCTCGGGTGCGAGGTTATTTTTCCATTTGGTGTCGAAGCGTACGAGCGAAGTCAGATTCGGTTCCCAGGGTTCTTGTTTTATATCGTACATATCGTCAAGTACATCGGGATTTTCCTTGAAGTATTCATCGCCAAGTCCGGCAAACGAGTGCCCAAATTCGTGCACAACGACTTCTTTCTGTGCCCGTTTGCTATCGGCCGATGCAAATGCATAGAAGTTGTAAATACCCCCGCCTCCATATTCTGAAGTATTGGCAAGCACATAGATTGCATCGTAGGGTACGGATGCTGCAAGGTCGCGGAGCGCAAATACATGAGGTGATGTCAGGTATCGGGGTTCGTAAAAAGTGTAGAAATGTGAACCAACAGCAGTGTTGATCCATTTGTCTAAATGAGGCATCGAAACACCTGAATTTTCCGAAATGGCGCCCACAGCATACACATTGATCCGATTCCTGTATTTTGAAAAGGGCTCATGGGTAAAAAGACTCTCTGCTAATTTTTGTGCATCGGCAAAAAACTTTTCCTGTTCTGCTTCGGTGTAACCTTCCGCTACCACGGCAATGTCAATGCCTTTTTCAGGAGAAGTATTTTTGAAAATTTCTTTTACTGCAACTTTTTCGGGTTTATTTCTACGGATAAGTTTGTCGTCGGGCGAAAATCCGAACTGAAGCAATGTTTCCCATTTGTCAAAATCAAGGCGCTTTTCTATCGTCACTTTTACCGGATTTTTCGGAAAAGGAAACTGAATGGTCTGTTCATAGCTTTTATTCATACGTTTGGCTTCTTCGCTCGTTTGCCATTCGAAGTATAAAGTGCTGAAACCATCGGTATATATCAACTGATTGGTGGCGCTGTCGGTTACCTGAAAACGATATTCGCCAAGGTTGAGGTCGGTTGCTAAACCGGATCGTCTACCGCCCCAAAAAGGTTCTTCTTTTATTTTATCAAGATATGCGGCTGTGGTTGTTGCATTTCCACAAAGCAGAAAGTCGATACGACAGGCAGTATTTGAAAAATAAGTATGATACGACTGCGCTAAAGAGGATAATGAAAAAATAAAAAAGAGGGAAATACTGAATGAAATCTTTTTCATGGGATACTATGTTTTTATTGAATGCGCAAATTAAATCAAAATATATGAAAACAAATCTCCCTTTTCTCAGTATTTTCACTGAAGCTATTTCAGTATTCCCTCTTTTTCTTGTTAACTATTCTTTTTTATACCAGTGTTTTTAAAGTTATTTTTTTGCAATTGCTTTGTTCTTGTGGGAGGCAACTACTTCTAGCTCAGGAAGTTGAATGTTTGATGCCTTCAATACGAGTGTTTTTAGGTCGACAATCTGATTATTTTCGTCGACGGTAATTTTTCTTGTTTCGTTTTTGTCACAACCAACCTGACGTAACGAGAGAATATATTCACCGGGTTCAACGTTTTCGATTATAAAATCGCCGTTTTCATTACACATATCTCCTTCAATAATGTTCATTGTATTAGTGGACAGGATAGTAGCTGTGGCATATTCTACTGGTTGGTTACTGTCGGTGAGGATCCGGCCTTTGATTGTGGTGTTTGCATTTGTAAATGTAACGATGTAAAGAAGCATGATTCCCGAAAGGATGAGAATTCTGTAGAATTTTTGTTTGTTATTTGTTTTCATTTTGTTTTCGTTTTTTTGAATGTTTATAGTTTTTATTTTGAACTTCTGTTTTGTTCCTCGCTCGACGAAGTGGAGCGGTTGGCACGGGTTTTAAAATCATCTTTTCCGAAACGATAATTGAAGCTGATGTTTAGTCGGCGCGAATCCCATTTATTCATTACATCAATGTCAACGCTCTCGCTTTTAATGTAGGCTCCACCATTTGCTGTTTTGAAAATGTCGCTTACAGCTATTTTTATGGTTTCCTGATCTTTCAGAATTTTTCTTTGCAATCCTAAATCAATTGTATAGTAGGGGAGCACAACAATGTTACTTACCAATTGTTTCGAGGAGTAGCGTCCGCTTACCTCAAAGTCGATGTTGTAAGGTAATGTAAAGTTATTGCTCATGTTAGCAATCATACTCTTCTGATTCATTGCGTCTTTTTCGTTGTCATCCATCTGTATTGTTTTGTACATGCCTGTTATTGTTCCATTGAATCTCCACCATTTGAAAGGTTGAAATTGAAATGTTTCAGAGATGTTTAAATCCAATGAATTATTCATGTTTTCGTTTGTTTGGTACATTGTTTTCGAAGCATCGTTCTGGCGGATGACCTGGGTGAATAAACCTTTTGTGTAATTGGCTCCAATACTTGTAATTAGTGCTCCTTTGTAACTGTGGCTAAGTCCGGCCGAGTGTGTGAACTGTGGTTTCAGGTTCGGGTTACCCACATTATAAGTGTAAGGATCTACCATCCAAATAAAAGGATTCAGAGTATGATAACTAGGGCGTCCAATTCGATAGCTGTACTTGAAATTGATATTGTGTTTTTCGTTTAACTCTTGTTGTGCAAAGAACGACGGAAACAGTTTCAGATAGCTGGTATCGTTCACTTGATTGGTAGTCACCGAAGTACCTTTCGACATTGTGTTTTCGAGGCGAAGTCCCAATTGTAAAGTTGTTTTGTTCATCTGAAAGCGTCCGTTAATATATGCTGCCTGGATATTTTCTTCGTATTTAAAGTAATCACTTTGTGTTATATATCCGCTCATGTCGATACGACTATCGGTATTTACTGTACTGGTTTTAAGACCTGCTTCAAAGTTTGTGTTCTTGTTCAGGGGCAACACATAATCAAGTTTTGACGTGAATATCTTTATATTGCTTCCCTGATTTGTGTTTACATTAATGGGGTGAAGCAGTGCTGCACCGTGTTTGTCGTAGTATTCTCCCTTTTGTGCATTCGGACCGCTAAAATCAAATTGAGCATAATCCATATCGAACGAGAGTGCTTGCCCGGTGGTGTCAATGTCCCATTTGTAATTTACATTATAGGTTTTATTGAGCCATTTGTTGCTCGAGTTGGCTGCAGTTATCAATGTTGAATCAATGTTTTTGTTTTTATCGGTAAATGAAGTGGTGCTGTTCTCGATGTTCGCGTTCGATCCGTTGTTTCCTCTGAACATAGCGCTGATAACGTGGTTTTTAGCAATGTAGTAATCAGCTCCAATTTTATAGTTATGATCGCTTCCCTTGTAGTCTCCTTCGTTGTATATCAGTTGATAAGCTCCTTTTAATGCCGTGCTTGTGTATCGGCGCGAAGCATCCATACTGTTCCAACCTGCCCAGTTATAGTTCGAATAGTTGCCATAGATATTGAACTTATTATATTTCATATTCAAATCGATACCTCCATTCCAACCAAATTTGTTGGCAACATCAATCCCTCCATTTACGTTTCCATTAAATCCAGGAGTTTTCACATGTTTGGTTTTGATATTTATAATTCCAGAATTTCCTTCGGCATCGTAGCGAGCCGATGGGTTTTCGATAATTTCAATTTTTTCCACATTTTTTCCCTGCATGCCTTAGAGTAAAGATGCTAATTGCGTGGCAGTTACATAAGTGGGTTTGTCATCGATAAGCACTTTTACACCCTGCATTCCTTTTAGGCTGATGTTGTCGCTGTTGTCGATAGTAACGCCCGGAAGTTTTCGTAGAATTTCATACACATTTTCTGAGGCTGATGTGATAGATGCTTCCAGGTTAATTACCATTTTATCCACCGACTGCTCGATGAACTGTTTTTTTGCAGTAATAACTACATCGTTCAGCAGTTCGGAGCTTTCACGAAGTGTGATTTTTTGTTCTATAATTTTTTTCTTTCCATCTACTATTACTTTTTCTATATC
>CAYMHE010000101.1:6417-8781 GCA_964390175.1 uncultured Paludibacter sp. | reverse complement strand
CGGAATCCACCGATCCTTTCGTTACCGTTTTTACCCCAGCTGAAACGGAGTTTCAAAGCTTCGAGCCATGCCGGTTTATCTTCCATGAATTTTTCGTTTGTTATGTTCCAACCTAAAGATAATGCAGGGAATACTGCCCATTTGTAGTTGGCACCAAAGTTCGATGATCCATCACGGCGAACTGTAGCCTGTACAATGTATCTTTCGTCGAAGTTATAGTCAAAACGTCCGAAATAGGAAGCTAAAGTAGCAGCTGTGTATCCACCTGTTCCACCCCAAACACGTTCGAGCTTTGCATCAGCAATGGCCGAGTTGATGTTGGCTTTCAATGGATCTGTTTCCAATAAGTCGCGGTCATTACCACCCAGGTTACGATAGGTATATTTCTGAGCCGATTGGCCTAAAACTACCGAAACATTATGCACACTATTGAATGTTTTGTTGTAAGATAATACATTCTCAATCTGCCATTTGAATCCTCTGTTCATTTCACTTTGTACAGTGCTGTAGTCGAGTGTTTTTCCTTGTGTTGCCAGGAAAAATGGGAAGGTATAGCTGTCGTTGCCCCAGAAAGCGAGGTCGGTACCATAACTGCTTTTGAATTTTAAGCCAGATAAAATATCGATTTCGCCCCAGAAAGTACTTACAAATTTATCGCTGTTGTCGATAGAACTTCTGCGTTGATTCAACATGGCTACCGGGTTGGCAATTTCCTGAAATCCTGCAGGAGGAATAGAAAATACCTGTCCGGTTTTCATATCTGTAACCGCATTAGGATATTTTGCTAAAATAGCGGCAGAAGTTTCTTCGTCGGCATACACAGGTACAAGTGGAGAGAAAGTCAATGCACTTCCAAGAATAGAACCATATTCTGTATTGGCGTCGATGGATGAGCCTGTGCTTCTGGAGTAACCTATATTTACACCAACTCTTACCTTGTTAAGGAAATTACGTGTTTTGTCTTCGAAAATGATGTGTGTCGAATTGGAACGAACACTCCAGCGATTGTAGTTCGATTTATTATAATCGCCACCAACAATACCTTGCTGATCGAAATAACCCAACGAAAGAAAGTATTGTGATTTTTCGCTACCTCCCGAAACGCTTACCTGATGACTCTTAACAGGGGCATTGTAGTTGAAGGTTTCGTCTTGCCAGTCTGTTCCTTTTCCGGCTGATGCTACTTGTTCTTTGCTGTATCTGAGGGCACTTCCATCATTCAGCAAAGCTTCGTTCATAATTACCATATATTCAGTGGCATCCAAAACCGATTTTTTCTTCCATGGATTTTGCCATCCGTAGCTGAAGTTATAATTGATTGTGGTTTTGCCCGAAACGCCATTCTTGGTAGTTACAAGTACCACACCGTTGGCAGCACGTGCTCCATAAATGGCTGCCGATGCAGCATCTTTCAGAATTTCTACCGATTGAATATCCACAGGATTCAGATAGTTGATACCTCCGTCCACCGGCATTCCATCGACAATAAACAAAGGTTCGCTGTTGTTTACTGTACCGATACCACGAATACGGAATTTTGAATCCGATCCCGGTTGACCCGAACTTTGCGTAATTTGAACCCCCGAAACTTTTCCTTTCAGGGCATCTTCTACGCGCGAAGGTTTCGAATTGTTCAGCTCGTCGGCGGTTACCCGGCTAATGGCAGCTGTCACAACACTTTTCTTTTGTACCCCGTAACCAACAACAATCAATTCGTTCAGTGTTTCAACATCTTCTGATAGTTGAACATTGACAACACTTTGATTGGTAATGGTTTTGTTTTGATCGGTGTAACCTATGTAGCTGAATTTTACTACAGCACCTTTAGGAACGCTCAAATTGTACCTTCCGTCGAAATTTGTGATTGTACCAATTGAAGTGTTAGGCACCGAAATGTTGGCACCAATAATTGGTGATCCTTTTTCGTCGGTCACTACACCCTGAATTTGTACGTTTACTGAACTTTGTTGTGTTGAAGCTGCTTTAGCGGCAGCTAATTCGGAATTTCCTACAATGAAGATTTTGTTCTCCTTAATTTCGTAGGCCAATTGATAAGGTGATAATAATTTAGTCATTACCTCCGAAAGTTCAGCGTTGTTCACATTGATACTGACACTCTCATCCAGGTTAACTACTTCTTTACTGTATGCCAAACTATAGCCGGTTTGCTGGCTTATGCTTTTCAAAACAGTTCTCAAACTTTGCTTGCTATAATTCAGATTTACTTTCTGTGCTATTATGGTTGTGGAGAAACCAAAGAGCAAAAGAGTAAAAAGAATTAACGCCCGCCTTTTAATGAAGGATTTTCTCATGATACAGACATTATTAAGTTAAACATTATAAAGTATTAAATCTAATCCAATT
>CAYMHE010000101.1:3832-6317 GCA_964390175.1 uncultured Paludibacter sp. | reverse complement strand
TTTACTAAATTTTCGATGGATGTATGTCGGGTGGTGATTGTATACGAATATTTCAGCGCTTTAGGATCGCGGATATTGAAATCAACATCAAAGCGTCGATTCACTGCTTTTAGCACCTCGGCCAGTGGAGTATCTCTGAATACAAAGTAATTATCTTTCCACATCGATGCTTCGGATGAATTAAGTACGTTTTTGATGGTGCACAAACCTTTTATTTTATCGTACACAGCCAATTGCCCCGGCAGCATCTGGTAGCTTTGCTGAGGAGTGTTGAACGTTATTTTACCTTCCTGAAGTACTACCTCCAGCAGTTCATCATGTTTGTAGGCTTTTACATTGAACGATGTACCGGTCACTTTAATACTGGAATTGTTGATGTCAACAATAAAAGGCCGGTTTTTATTGGAAGCAATTTTAAAAAATGCTTCTCCTTCGAGAAATATCTTGCGGTTGAATAACCCAAATTGTTTAGGATAGCGGATTTTTGTATCCGAATTCAGATAGGCTTCGCTTCCATCCTGAAAAAATACACGTACCTGTTCGCCCTTTGGTGCATATATTTCGGAATAGGTAGGTGCTCCAAATAAATTGATTTGTGAATTTGTGTACGAAATAAGGCTCATAAACAAAACAAAAGGAATGAGCACCGCAGCCACTCGCCAGCTATAACGACGTATTTTTTTCCGGCGTATGGCCTTAAATATATTTTCGAGCATTTCTTCTGAGATAGCTGCAATCGGTAGGTTGGCATCCAACTCACCTGCCTCCATTGAGTGAAAGTCCCTGCTAATGAGCGCCGACAAATACGCCTGGCCCTCAACCGTAGTTGAGAACCATTCGGTAACCAGTTTTGCTTCTTCGTGCGAAGCAATTCCATCAATTACTTTATTTATAGTGCTTTTGTCGGGAGTGTTCATGTGAGATTCTTTTCTTATATCTATTGACACATTATTTTCAAAAAAAAATTAGTTGAAATCCAATTATTTTCAAAAAAACATCAATTTTATTTGTTTAAAATATATACGCAGCATTTTTATTGCTTCCTGATAGTGGGATTTTACGGTGTTGATGCTCAATCCCATTTCGTCAGCAATTTCCTGGTTGCTTTTATGATCATCGATTTTCATTTTGCAAATGTCTTTCTTTTGATGGGGTAAACCATCGATACCTTTGCGCAGCATACTTGCAAGTTCCACGTCTTCCATTGCTTTTATTATATCTGTATCATCTGTAAATTCAGCCTGCGCATTTATGTAGTTCAGCGAAATGGTTTCCTTGTGTTTTCTGAACTGATTCAGAATATGATTTTTGGTCATGCTATAAAGGTAGTTTTTCAGGCTGATGTCTACTTCTATTTCGTGGATAAGTTCCCAAAACTTAACAAATACCTGTTGCACAGCATCTTCTGCCATATCGCTATCTTTCAGAAAACGATATGCTAATGCATAAAGATATTGATGGTACTTTTGATAGATGATCGTAAATGCCTCTTTGTCCTTTTGTTTTGATAAAAGAATCAGAGCCTCATCGTCGCCAAGAGTATCAGGGTTATTAGTATTAAACATCAGATTAAGCTTGAAAAACCGTGACAAATGTAATGAAAAAATGTATAAAATCTCAAAACACTCAAAAAGTCTTGTGCTGAAGGCTGAAGTTTTCTTTCTGTTTTGTAATGTAAAATGCAGTAAAAGAATATATTTATGCGAGGAATTTTATATTTCTATTTAGTTGATCGTTGTACAATTTTCTTCAATTGTATTAATAGTGTAAACACTTATAGTTTTTACACTATTCTCACTTATCATATCAGTTGAGCCACTTGTATCGATTCACCGGACGTTCGGTGCAAACCTTCGTAAACACTCAGCAGTTTTTGTCGTATTATACTTTGATTGAACTGCGTGATAAGTTGCTTCGAAATAGCAAGGCCATCAGAGTAAAAAGCCTGATCGGTCATCAGTTTATTTGTCGTTTCAATAAAATCGTGAGTAGAGGCAGCGCTCAGATAGGGATGGTCGTAAAGTGCTTTATATTCTTCGATATCTCTGAATACAACCGGCATTCCACTGGCCGCAGCTTCGATGGGGGCAAGCGGGCAGTTTTCCTGATAGGATGTGAAAAGCAATACATCCGCAGCGGCATACATCAACGGCATAATTTCCAGATCAACCATGCCACTAAAGTGAATGTTTTCAGGAGCCGATTCTATCCTGTCGTTTATCCTGGAAATTCCCTCGGTCATGGCTCCGAACGGACGCCCACCGACCCACACAAATTCAGCTCCGGGAATGGCTGTTGCAATGTCGATAAAATCTTCAACCCCTTTGCGTGCCTGCAGTTGACCCACTCCCAGCACCACAAACTCTTCATTCCTTATCCCCAATAAATCCCGTCCCTTTCTCCTGTTTTCATCAGTTCTTTTCCATTTTTCGGTGTTGATAGGATTACTAATGTTAACTATTCTGGTTTTAGCTCCTGTCTGCTG
>CAYMHE010000101.1:1385-3732 GCA_964390175.1 uncultured Paludibacter sp. | reverse complement strand
TATCAACAATATCTGTAAATTTTTGTCACTGCTGAGGAATAAATGTTGATACGGACCAATAAAATAACCAATACATACATAACAAGTAGCCCAAGATATTGAAGAAAGAAACAACGCGCTACTGTATTTTAGTGGTGTAACCCTTAATAAACCACACAGAACGGCAACATAGCCTCTAATAAATGGCGTTAGCCGGCCGATAAAAATTCCTGAAGTTCCTTTCTCGTTGATTTGTTTCGAAATTCGTTCCAGCTTTTTGGTAGGGTGGGGTAACCATTTGGGCTTTAGTCGACGTATGAATTTTCGGAAAAAGTAGAAGAGAAGAAATAATATTGTTCCTGCCAATAAATCACCTGCTATAGCAGTGAGGATAGCCAAAGGTGCACTGATAATGCCATTGTACGATAGATAACCCGAAAACAGGAGTACAAACTCATTGGGGATAGGACTTGGAAAACCAATTTCCTGTAAGAAAATTAGCAGGAATACAGCAAGATAACCGTATTGAATAATGCCGGAAATGAATTCATCGGTCATACAACAAATATCAAATTTATAGATGCTTTTACTATTCGGGAGAATAATTGATAATTATCGCCCAATGGATTGATGCAAAAATATAAATGTATTGTTATGAAATGATTGCAATGGGTTTACAATGTTGTATCATTTATTCATTTGAAGAATTAGCAAAAGTAAGGGATCAGAATTAGCGCTTAAGGGTAGAAAGGAAGATGTATTGTAAATAAAGATACAGTTATTGCTGAAACCAATGAGTTCCGAGGTGTGTAAGCATACGTTGTTTACTGTATCAATCGTAGAACTATACAACGAAATAATTAAAAATCACGGTTTCAATGCTTCGCCTACAACAAAGTTACTGCCGCCGATAAATATAAAATCGGTGTCGGATGCATTTTTTTTAGCCGTATTCACCGCTTCCAGAACCGAAGTATATGCATTGCCAACTAAACCATGTCTCTCGGCTTGTAGCTTCATTTCATTGGCAGGCAAAGCACGGGCAACATTGGCTTGTGTGAAGTAGTATTCAGCATCTCGCGGCAATAAATCGAGTACATGATTGATATCTTTATCGTTCACCATACCGATAACGATATGCAAGCGGTCGAAACTTTGTTGTTTCAGTTGTTCCACCACGTAAGTAATACCTCCTACATTATGACCAGTATCAACCACTACGCAAGGCGACGTTTGTAACATTTCCCAGCGTCCACGTAGGCCGGTAAGTTCCACTACCTGTTCAATACCTTTTCGCAACGATACTTCGTCAATATTGAAAGAACTGTCAGGGATTGCACGAAAAACATCAATGGCTTTCAGTAGCGTAGCCAGATTTCTTAATTGATACATGCCAGTAAGTCCCGACACATAATGGTTTCCTTTTGATGTTTTGCAAAGCATTTTTCCGTTTTCGTAGGCCTCAAATTGCATTTCAACATCAGGAGTAAACAATGGACTGTTCATTTCCAGGGCTTTCTGTTCAAATACAGCCCTGGTTTCGGGGACCCATTCTCCAACTACAACGGGTGTGTTTTGCTTGATGATTCCTGCCTTTTCGAATGCTATCTTAGCAAGCGTATCGCCCAGAAATCCTACATGATCGAAACTTATGTTTGTAATTACCGAGAGTAAAGGGTCGATGATATTTGTACTGTCAAGGCGTCCGCCCAATCCTACTTCCACGATCGCAATGTCTACATTTTCATCAGCAAAATAATTAAAAGCCATGGCCATTGTGGCTTCGAAAAACGAAGGTTGAATGTTGTCGAACAATGATTTGTTCGCCTCTACAAAATTGATAACGTATTGCTGTTCTATCATTTGTCCATTTACACGTATACGTTCGCCAAAATCGACCAAATGAGGCGATGTATATAAACCGGTTTTGTAACCTGCCGACTGAAATATTGCTGACAACCAATGAGATACTGAACCTTTTCCGTTGGTGCCTGCCACATGAATGGTTTTCAAACGCTGATGCGGATTGTTTAATGCATTCATTAAACGAATGGTGTTGTCGAGTCCCGGCTTATAGGCAGCCGAACCTATGTTGTGAAAAACAGGTAACCGATCGTAAAGGTACTGAAGCGTCTGTTCGTAGGACATATAGCAGGATGTTGATTGTGGAATTTCAATTAAGTTTTATGCTCAGAAATTTGTTGGCGGCAAATTTAAAAAAGAAACACGAATAATTTCTGATTTTTAAGATTTAATCTTATTGGTCAGTATTATTCGTGTTTCTTTTTTTATTCCTAAAAAAAGTGTTTCTCTATAATTTTCTTGTCACTCCATGTGTAGGGATACTTTCGTGTTTGTAGCGGTTGAT
>CAYMHE010000101.1:0-1285 GCA_964390175.1 uncultured Paludibacter sp. | reverse complement strand
GAAGGTTCGCCCTTGATATTGCGGTTGATAGGGCAAAGTGCTGGATATTTATAATAATTGTTGATCAGGGTGTCCCTTAGTCCTTGCTTATTCTTCATCAATCCTACAGCACTGAAATAAACAGCTCCATCTACTTGCGGATGTTTTTTGTTCATAGTAAGCTGACGTGCCAACTCATTTCCTGTGCGCCATGAAGCTGCTACCTTTTCGGCACCTAACTGTGAAGCATTCAACCCGATGTATAAGTTTTTGCCAAATGAGTTTTCGCTCCACCATTTAACGAGTACTTCGTAGTCGGCCACTTTTTTGCCAATTTCCCAGTAAAGCTGAGGAACCACATAATCGATTGTTCCTTCCTGCAACCATTTAAGAATGTCGGCATATAAATCGTCATAGTTTTGAACTCCGGCTCTTGTTGCTGAGCCACGTGGGTCTACATTATCATTTCGCCACACACCAAAAGGTGAAACGCCAAATTCAACCCAGGGTTTAATGCTTTTGATTGTTTGCTGTAGTTCGGCAATTACAAGATTCACATTATTTCTCCTCCAATCATCTTTTTGGTTAGGCGCAAAACCACGGGGATTTTTTTTGAACGATTTATCATCCGGAAATTCTTCGTTGGCAACACGATAGGGATAAAAATAATCGTCGAAGTGAATGGCATCAATATCATAACGCTCAACGATATCTTCAACAACGCGATTCAAAAAATCACGGGTTTCATCCAATCCCGGATCGAAATAGTATTTTCCTCCGTATTTCACAAAAAGATCTTTGTTTTTGAAATATAAATGATCTTTGCTGAGTATATTGATATTGTCACTGTTGGTTACACGGTACGGATTGAGCCAAACGTGGACTTCGATACAACGCTTGTGGGCTTCCTCTATAACAAACTGTAGCGGATCGTAAAATTCGTTGGGGCGAACACCTTGTTTGCCTGTGAGCCAGTGCGACCATGGTTCGAGTGTTGATGGATAAAATGCGTCGGCTGTTGGACGGATTTGCAACACGATTGAATTTATGTTAGCTTTGCTAAACTCATCAAGCATTTTTCGCATTTCTTCGCGTTGAGCTTTGGGAGTAAGGTTGCGCTGGCTTGGCCAGTCGATATTGGCCACAGAAGCTATCCAAACGGCTCGCATTTCACGCTTTGCAGGTTGTGAAAAAGTATTTGAAATAGAGATGATTAGAATAAGTAAGGTGAAAATTGTTTTTTTCATTCAATATAAATTATGTGTTAGTACAAAAATAGCAAAAAAATAAGTTTTACCGAAATTCA
>CAYMHE010000100.1:0-8845 GCA_964390175.1 uncultured Paludibacter sp. | reverse complement strand
CCGTACACAATACCGGCAATTTCGTAAATATCGTTCGAGAAATCGCCATAACCATAACCAGGTAACATTGAATAACAAAACAAGAAGCCAACAAGCAAACCTAAGCCTACGCCCAACAATAAGCTGGCCAGTTTCAAAGTGCTAAAAACACCACTTGTGCCAAAATTAACCGGAAGCGAAAACTTACTTTCGAGAAATGAAGGATCAAATTTTTCACCAATTTTTTCTATCAGGCTCAATCTTTCTTTTTTTCGGGCAAACAATTCGAATAATTTATAAATGCCCAGGGTAACTATACCTACTACAAGAGGAATACTAATAAAATCTAACATAATTTTTTGTTTTTAAAATAAATAATTTCGTTCTTTGTATTGTTTGACGTCACTTTCTGAAATAGGTTACACAATTTGCAATTTTTTATTATTTTCGCAGCCGGGTGTAACCATTCATCATTAGTAGCGTCTAAACTCATATATGGAGAATAAGGACGAGCTAATATATATAAAACGGATTTTAGAAGGAGAAACGAAATTGTTTTCGTACTTTCTTCAGCGCTACAGCAACTCTGTTTTTTCTATGATTGTCCGTATTGTTCAGTCGCGCGAGGATGCCGAAGAGCTTACGCAGGATACTTTTCTTAAGGTGTTTAAAAAACTCGACACTTTTAAAGGGGACTGTACTTTTTCCACCTGGTTGTTCCGAATTGCTTATAATACTGCCGTTTCGTTCACCCGCAAGAAAAAGATAATTTTACCGGCCATCGAAGATAGTATGCTCGATACCGTCCCCGACGATGCTTTGACCGGTTTCTTCGATGAAGACGAAAACGAAAAGAAGTTGCAGGAGTTGGAAAAAGCCATTGCGCTGCTGAACGCTGAAGAAAAAGCGCTGATAACGCTCTTTTACCTCGAAGCAAAAACGGTGAACGAATTAGCCGTTATCTTCGATCTTACCATCGAAAATGTAAGGGTAAAGCTTTTCAGGGCAAGAAAAAAATTATTTGTATTAATGACGAAGTAAAAAAGATATGGAAAAAGACAAAGCCATCGTAAAAGCGCTGAAATCGACCCAAACGCCACAGATTTCAGTAGACTTTCAGGCACACACAATGAACAAAATATTCAAACTGGCCGAACAAAAAAGAAAACGTGCCTATTTTCTGCATCTATGTCTGATTTCGGCGGCATCGATAGGGTTAATAATTACTGCCGCATTTCTGCTCAAGGATTATCTGTCTTTCAGTTTCAAACTACCAGAAATTCAATTTACAACATCATCTCTTTCATTGTTTGCATTCAGTTTTTATATCGCCGCACTCATACTTATATTGGTAGGACTGGACGCCTATTTCCGCCGCAAATGGCTGATAAAGCATCAGAACAGCAAATAAAACAAGCGAGGCCGATCATTACTGATCGGCCTCGTTTCATATATTTTAAATAAATACTTTCTCTCATTCTTCAGCCTTGTCTTGGTTCTTAGCTCTTAAATCCAACATTTTTTTGAAAACCAAAGCTCTATAAAAGACGAAAGGTAGTGAACCATCACGGCCGACTACCAATCTTTTTGTTAACCTTAAATCTAATACTATGAAAAAATCACGATGCAAAGATACGGCACATTTTAATTCCATGCAATAGTTTTCGGAATATTTTACTCTAAAAATGTGTTTTATAACATTATTTTAGTGTTTTGACTCATTTTCTTTCATAAAACCGGCGTTTTTGGACTTAGTTAACATCCCAAATCCATAAGTTCAGGCAGATGAGTTCTTAAAATCCTATCGATTTCAGTCCTAATCCGGCTTTTTCATCCAAACCAAACATCAGATTCATATTCTGAACGGCTTGTCCCGAAGCTCCTTTCAGTAAATTGTCAATCATCGACACAATCAGTAGTTTATCTCCGTGTTTTTCGAGATACACAATGCCTTTGTTTGTATTCACCACCTGCTTCATATCGGGATTTTTATCCACAACAAAAGTGAAAGCAGCATCTTTGTAAAAATTTTTGTACAACGATTTGGCTTCTTCTATATTCAGGTTACATTTTGTGTAAGTTGTTGCATAAATACCACGCGCAAAATTGCCCCGCACGGGAATAAAGTTCACAGCAGCATCAAATTTATTTTGTAACTGATGCAGCGACTGACCAATTTCCTGTAAATGCTGGTGGTTGAAGGCTTTGTAAATAGAAATATTATTGTTTCTCCAACTGAAGTGGGAAGTTGCCGACGGTTTAACGCCTGCGCCTGTAGAACCTGTTATGGCATTTACATGAATATCGTCAGTGAGTATTCCGGCGGCAGCCAAAGGCAATAATCCTAGCTGTATGCAAGTGGCAAAGCAACCGGGATTCGCAACATGTTGAGCCTTTCTTATTGCTTCGCGATTAAGTTCCGGCAATCCGTACACAAAATCGTGATCAGAGCGTTTTTCTCTGTAGTCGGTCGAAAGGTCGATAATTTTAAGGTGAGCCGGAACATTATTTTCGTCCATAAACTTTTTACTATCGCCATGCGCGGAGCAAAGGAACAAAGCATCTACTTTATCGAACGAAAGTTCGGAAGTAAAAACAAGATCTGTTTCTCCAATTAAACTTGAATGCACATCGGTGATCGGGTTTCCGGCATTGCTGTTGCTGTGTACAAAAGCAATCTCCACATTAGAGTGATTCACAAGTATGCGAAGTAATTCTCCGGCGGTGTAACCAGCGCCTCCTACGACGCCCACTTTGATACTTATCATAAGTTCGTTGTTATATTTTGTTGAGGTATAATATTATGAGCAAAGCAATTTTGTGCTTACACGCTTTTGGGGAATTTTGTGCTTCAACAGCTATCAAGAAGCATTTTTCGCTCCACATGAATATCCTGAACTTCAGCAAGGGCTAGAGTTTTGTTAGCTGAAGTTTGCGCAAGGTAATGCAACCAACTGTTGTGATTCATCACCTAAAAGGCATAAGCCGGGTAGAAGTTTATCTGACCTCAAAAAAAAGCGTGAATGCATCAACACAATCAGCCTTAGTCTTTTTTAGAGGCCTTTTTGAGTCTTTTTTCCTCTTTTTTTTCTTTTGGCGACTTGAGAGCTTCTTTTTTTACGTCTTTCTTAGCGTCTTTCGATTTTGACATTGCAGATGGGTTTTAAATATTATTATTCCACAAAGGTAACTATTTAAAAAATAATAGTAAAGCTTTCCGTTCGAAAAAAAAATTCAACAGGGCGAATGTTATAAAGCAAAAAGGTAATGGAGTTGTAATTTACTGATAACGAGTAAATAGGCAGCAACCCACCAAATCAGTAAAATCCAGGTGAAGAGATAATAACTTAACTTTCTTCTTTTGTGGTTGATCGCATACATGAGAACAATAATAGCGAATACTCCTCCAATAAATTCAAAAAAATGCAAAAGATTTTCAGGTATCCTACGTTTATTACGCATGGCAGCACTCTTATCGTAAACAAATAGAATAGCACTTATTAAATTAACTGCTATAAGATACAAAACAATAATATTCATAACAATGCATAATTGTGTTGTTAATAAAAAACAAGTTTTACAATCCAAAAAAATATCTTTAAGTTAGTCTCCTAAACAAAAAAAAGAAGAATCACAATTATCAAAATCATCGCAAGTTAAAGTTACAGAAGGAATAAATCGATCTATTTATTCTTCGAGCAAATCCGGTCGAAGCAGCTTTGTACGCTCCACCGACTGCTGATGATTCCATTCATCTACCTTTGCCTGATGCCCCGAAAGCAGGATGTCAGGCACTTTCCATCCTTTGTATTCTGCCGGACGCGTGTAAACAGGTGGCGCCAGCAGGTTGTCCTGAAAAGAATCGGACAAGGCCGACTGTTCATCGCCAATTGCACCCGGAATAAGCCTCACTATGGCATCGGTCATGATAGCAGCAGGAAGTTCTCCTCCTGTAAGCACAAAATCGCCAATTGTAATTTCCTTTGTAATCAAATGTTCGCGAATACGATGATCAATCCCTTTATAATGCCCGCAAAGAATAATTAAATTTTCGGAAAGCGAATAGCGGTTGGCCATTTTTTGGTCAAAACGCTCACCATCAGGAGAAGTATAAATTACTTCGTCATAATTGCGCTCGCTTTTAAGCTTTGTAATGATCCTGTCAATCGGTTCAATCTGCATCACCATGCCGGCACTGAATCCGAAAGCATAATCGTCCACACGTCGGTGCTTGTTGGAAGTGTATTCACGCAAATTATGCACATGTATTTCAACAAGACCATTTTCTTTGGCTCGTTTTACTATTGAATAATTCAATGGGCTATCCAGCAATTCAGGAACGGCAGATATAATATCAATACGCATTTTTAAATAATTACAATTAGGTACCTTTAGTTTTAAGTGCTAAATTTTCACTATTCCTTCTCTTTATCTGTCAGTTAAAGAAATAAAAACATAAATGCAAAGGTATAAAAAAAAGTTTCATTCAAACAATATGCTGCCAAACAATTCATATTTATGACACATTGCTCTGTTTTCAGTGATGATTAATCACAGATTGGCGGCGAGCCATTTTCGAAGCACGTCGGGCGATTTTCTGCAACGACGTGCGTAGTGCTGAAACTGATATTCATCAATTTTACCTATGTTGAAGTATTTAGATTTTGGATGATCGAACATGAGCCCGCTTACCGAAGCATTCGGAAACATAGCTCCGTTTTCAGTTAGCATGATTCCTAATTCCTTGAAATTTATAAGTTCATCGAGCGTAAAAATAATAGACTGATCGGGCAAAGAAGGATATCCAACCGCAGGTCGAATACCCTGATAATGAGTTTTAAACATTTCATTCACATTCAGTGGTTCATCGGGCACATAGCCCCAAATCTCTTTGCGGACCTTGTAGTGCAACCATTCAGCGGTAGCTTCGGCCAACCGATCCGATAAGGTTTTTATAAGGATAGAATGATACATATCATCGTCCTTTTCGAATGTTTCGGCAAAAGCTTCGACACCCAAAACGGTATTGGCAAACACCCCTACAAAATCGTCCTGAGGTTTCAGAAAATCGGCCAACGAGTAGCAAAAACCATCGGTCGAAGGAACTTGCTGACGCAAAGTCGGAATCGTGATTTTCTTATTTTCAAAGGTTGCAACAATATCATCGTCGTTGGAATAAGCCGGATAAATACCCACCACAGCATTGATGGTTACGATTTTTTCATCCTTGAAACGCCTGAGCATTTCCTGCGCATCTTTGTAAAGCTTAAGCGCTTCTTCGGCCTTTTCTCTTTCGTTTTCGGCAAATTTTTGCAACCATCCCGCCTTGCACGAACCACAATCGCAAACACTTTGAATATCGTCGTATTTGCCGTTCAATCGCCAGGCCATAAAGAAAAAAGTCCAGTGAATAAAAGGAACAATTTCTTTGATATCTATATCGAAAAACCGGGTTATGCCCGGTTGTTTTGGAGTCATTTTCGTTTTTGTTTTATTATGTTTTTAACGCCTCTAAAAAAGCATCAATATTTAAAATAACCAATTACAATGGTGATTGGTTCAGTTCCGAACAAGTTAAAGCTTGAAATATATTCGATCAATTTTGGAAATCAGGACAAATGCAAAATAACGCAATTGTAAACATCTATTCCAAACAAACGTCACAGCCGTATCTTATTTTTAAGAACAACTATAAATCTCACTTCAACTATTATGGCACAAAGGTAATTGCATTTTTTCAAGGCTCAATGCCAAAACTAAAAATTAAAATATGTATTTTTGGTGTTTTAAGTCAAATCATCGTATAACCCTATTTTGAAAGAATCAATTGCTTTATGAAAAAAATCTACTTTATCCTGTTCTTAGTCGGCTCGTGTCTAACAACTTTCAGCCCGGCAATGTCTCAATCGGCAAATGTAGAAAGCAAAAACGCAACAGCTTTTGACACGATTCGTCTTCAGATGCCCGACACGCTTGGAGGCGTACCGCTACTGACTGCTGCACAACATCGTCGCTCCTACCGCGAATTTGACAGCAAAAATCTGTCGAGTAAGCATCTATCTGAATTACTCTGGATGGCTAACGGTATAAATCGTGCCGGAGGGAAGCGCACAGTGCCTTCGGCAATGGCGCTCTACCCTATACAAGCCTACGTGTTTCTTGCCGATGGCGTGTATTTTTACAATCCTCAGAAACATCTGCTCGAACCAATTATGAAAGGTGACTTTCGTGCATTCTGTGGTACGCAGGAATTTGTAAAAACTGCCCCTTTGAATTTGATTTATATTGCCAACTACAATGTTTTTAAAGGCCGAAACGAAACTTCTGCTGAGGAAAAGCTTTGGCTCGCTTCGCTGGATGCGGGACATTGTTCACAAAATGTTTACCTCTATTGTGCCTCCGAAGGTCTGAAATGCGTGGTGCGTGCCAGTGCCGACAAAGCAGCCTTGCTCCGTTTGCTACAATTGAACGAAAATTATCAATTTATTGCAGCGCAAACCATCGGATATTGATTCCTACTGATATTTAGGGAACTATGGGCATGACTTTCCAAAAGAAGTCATGCTTTGTTCGTAGCAGGCTTCCGGGATTAATTTTAATTATGATTTATCTATCTGTTAGTTATTGCTATTTTTAGTATTTTTGTCCTCAACCAAAACAAACGTTAAAAAGGACAATTCGATGACTAAATTTTCAAAAGCTTTCTGGGTCGCCAATTCGGTGGAATTATTGGAACGACTCGCCTACTACGCTGTTTTTATTGTAATCACACTTTATCTTTCGAATGTATGGGGATTTTCAGACATCGAAGCAGGCGTTATTTCAGGAACTTTTTCGGCTTGTTTGTATTTACTGCCAACTTTTGCCGGCGCATTGGCCGATAAAATTGGTTTCCGCTCGGCCATATTAATTGCTTTTCTTCTGCTTACTTTAGGATATGGTGGCTTAGGCGTTCTGCCTACTTTTTTGGAAAGCGCCGGGTTAGTCACCTATGGTATGACCACTACTTTTTCCGGACTTAACGAAAGCTATTTACGTTGGTCGATCGTACCGATTCTTGTATTAATTGTGATTGGGGGCTCATTTATAAAAGCAGTGATATCAGGCACAGTGGCTCGCGAAACCACTTCCGAAACACGTGCCAGTGGTTATGCTGTATTCTACATGATGGTGAATATCGGATCTTTTACAGGCAAAACCGTAGTTGATCCACTTCGCAAAAGCATGGGCGATCAGGGGCTAATTTACATCAACTATTTTGCGGCCATAATGACTTTGCTGGCCCTCATCGCTGTATTTTTCTTTTATAAATCGACTAAAACGGAGGGACAGGGAAAAAGTTTCGCCGAAATAGGAAGCGGTTTGCTCAAAGTATTGGGAAATGGGAGATTGATAATTCTGATTTTGATTATCAGTGGTTTTTGGATGATTCAAAGTCAGATGTATGCAACCATGCCTAAATATGTAATCAGAATGATTGGCGCTGACGCTTCTCCGGGATGGTACGCTAATGTGAATCCGCTTGTGGTTTTCGTGTTGGTGAATTTCATCACCTCCTTTATGAAAAAACGAACAGCACTTACTTCAATGACCATCGGTATGCTTATCATTCCACTTTCGGCGCTCGTAATGTCTTTCGGCAGCCAAATTGGTACTGATTATGTGTTGGGATTACATCCGGTGGCATTTATGATGATTATAGGAATAGCCATGCAGGCAGTGGCCGAATGTTTTATTTCGCCCCGCTTTCTGGAGTTTTTCTCGCTACAATCGCCCAAAGGAGAAGAGGGACTTTATTTAGGATTCAGTCATTTGCACTCATTTATTTCTTATCTTTTTGCTTTTGGCCTTTCAGGATTTTTGCTCGATAAATACTGCCCCGATCCACGCAACTTTAGTTCGACCGAAGCTTATACAGCTGCCACGCAACATGCTCATTATATTTGGTATGTATTTGTGGCCATTGGCTTAATTTCGGCTGTTGCTTTGCTGACTTATGGCTACGTAACCCGTCGGATAGATAAAAAGAAATTACCGCTGAATTGATGCTTAAAAAATTAAAAGGATATATGATGCCCATTGCCATGACGCTGGGCATAGTATTGCATAGCTATGTGGGGGCATTGTCGTTTATAATTCCCTACCTGATTTTCGTCATGCTATTACTCACCTATGTGAAATTATCATGGAAAGAGATTAGATTTACAAAAATGCATTTATGGCTTATTCTTATTCAAATAATGGGTAGTGTAAGCGCTTATTTTGTCCTCAACCCTTTCAACTCCACACTGGCACAAGGCGTTATGATTTGCATTTTAGCTCCAACAGCAACTTCGGCGCCCGTTATTACCGGCATGTTGAAGGGAAATGTGGCCAGTCTGACCGCCTACAGTCTTATCAGTAATCTGACCATTGCCATCCTCGCTCCCTTGTTCTTTTCTTATATTGGTTACAATGAGTTACCTTTTCTGAGTTCTGTGTTCCAGATTTCAAAGAAAGTTGTTTTTCTGTTTGTTATGCCCTTTATCATTGCTTTATTGCTGAATAAATTTGCACCTAAAACATCCGGATTTCTTCAAACAAAGTCGGGACTTTCGTTCTATCTATGGAGCATTGCCCTTACTGTTGTCACCGGGCGAACGGTGCAATTCATTATCGAACAGGGACAATCGCATATTGTTGTCGAAATACTGATTGGTCTGTTTGCTTTTGTGGTTTGCGGGGCTCAGTTTTGGTTTGGACGTAAAATCGGACGTAAATACAATGACACTGTAGCCGGCGGACAAGGACTAGGACAAAAAAACACGGTACTCTCCATTTGGATGGCTCAAATGTATTTGGATCCCATTTCGTCCATCGGGCCGGG
>CAYMHE010000099.1:0-9324 GCA_964390175.1 uncultured Paludibacter sp. | reverse complement strand
TAGCTATGGAGTCACAATTGCGGGGTGGTTTGTCCTTTGGCTTGAGCGGCTTCTCGTTCTGGAGTCACGATATTGGCGGTTTTGTTCAATCTTCGCCCGAAGCATTGTACCGTCGCTGGTTACCGTTCGGGTTCCTGACTTCGCACAGTCGCGCTCACGGAGCACCTCCCAAAGAGCCCTGGTTATACAATCCTGATTTCGTAAAAGCCTTCCGCGCATCTGCCGAACTAAAATACAAACTCATGCCTTACGTGTACGCCCAGGCGAAAGAGTGTACCGAAAAAGGCCTGCCAATGGTGCGCGCCCTCTTCGTGGAATTCCCAAACGATCCCGGAGCATGGACAGTGGATGATGCCTATCTTTTTGGCTCGGATATCTATGTGGCGCCATTGATGGAAAATACCAAAGGCCGTCAGGTGTATTTGCCCGGAGGAAAATGGATCGACTATCAAAGCGGTAAAACCTACGACCGCGGCTGGAATGATATCGAGGCCGGAGAAATCCCTTGTATTATCCTCGTTCGCGATGGCGCTGTCATTCCTCACGCCAAGCTGGCACAATCTACGGATAAGATTGATTGGTCGACCATTGACCTAAAAGTTTATGGCCATCAGGCTTTTGCAAAAGGACTAATTTGCTTACCTTTGGACAATAAATTGGTGGAAGTGCAACTAAGCAAAAAAGGTACTACCTATCAAGTGGAGAAAGGTACGATTGCAGGAGTGAAATATCAAATAAAGTAAATGTTTATTGAGCTGTATCCCTGTCTTTATTCGGAGTGCAACTTCTATTTATATTCGGAGTGCGACTTAGAGTCGCGCCCCGAATAAAGACAGAAGGATGTACCGCTAAAGCCGTTGAAAGCACCGCATTTGCAACTTAAAGTACCGCATTTGCAATTGGAAGCACCGCATAAGCAACTTAATGCACCGCACGAGCAACTGGAAGCACCGCATAAGCAACTTAATGCACCGCACGAGCAACTGGAAGCACCGCATTTGCAACTTTATGTTCCGCAAGAGTAACTTAAAGCACCGCATAAGCAACTGGAAGTACCGCATAAGCAACTTCATGTACCGCATTTGCAACTTTATGCACCGCATAAGTAACTTTATGTATCGCATCTGATAAATGCAGACAGGTGAACCTATTTTTGACAGACAGATTTTAGCATCAACATACGAACAAAAAGAAATAGCTGAAATGAAAAACACATCTCTATTTATTATTCTTGGAAGCTTTTTATTGAGCAGTGCTTTTGCACAAAATAGCACGAATACTAAAGCTAATTCCTCTGAGCGAATCATCACTGCCGACTTCAATAAAGAAAAGGGCGATCTAAATACAATGTTCAAGGAATGTATTGGTGCCGGTCGTGCCAACGAAGGATTGCGTGCCGACTGGCAACAACAATTAGCACGCGTTAAAAAAGAATGCGATTTTAAATACATCCGGTTTCACGGTTTATTGACGGATGATATGGCCGTTTATCGCGAAGACAAGAATGGAAATCCCGAATACAACTACATGTACATCGACCCTTTGTTCGATTATCTTTTGAGTATTGGCATCAAACCTTTTGTTGAACTTGGATTTATGCCATCGGCTCTGGCAAGTGGCTCTAAAACCATTTTCTGGTGGCGCGGCAATGTTACTCCTCCGAAAGATTACGATAAATGGGGTGATTTAATTAAAAACCTGACTGCTCACTTCACCGAACGATATGGAGCTGAAGAAGTAAAAACATGGTATTTCGAAGTGTGGAACGAACCAAACCTGGATGGATTTTGGGCAGGAACTCAGGAGGAATACTTTAAACTTTATAAGTATTCCGTCAACGCTATTAAAAGTGTAAACAAAGACTATCGTGTAGGTGGACCCGCTACTGCCGGAGCCGCCTGGGTGCCCGAAATGATACAATTTTGTCAGCAAAACGCACTTCCACTCGATTTCATTAGTACGCATTCTTACGGTGTAGAGCAAGGTTTTCTGGATGAATATGGAAACTCAGGTACCGTTCTGAGTAAAAATCCAATGGCCGTAAGCGGTGATGTGCTCAACTCCCGCAAGCAAATAGCCAACTCGGCAATGCCAAATCTGGAACTTCATTATACAGAGTGGAGCTCGTCTTACACGCCTGCCGACCCTCTTCACGACAGCTATCACGAAGCGGCTTACATTTTGCAAAAAATAAAACAGGTGGGCAACTCGGCCAATTCAATGTCCTATTGGGTATTCACCGATATATTTGAAGAATCAGCTCCCCGCTTTACACCCTTTCATGGAGGATTTGGCTTGCTCAACACACAGGGAATTAATAAATCGGCCTATTATTCGTACAAATTCATGAATGAAATGGGCGAAACGGAATTGCAAAACACAGATGATAAATCGTGGGTTTGTAAAGATGCCAACGGAAATGTACAAGTGCTGCTTTGGGATTACACGCACACGCTTCCGGCCGACTCCGTCAACAATCAGGCTTATTATATTCGCGATTTACCCGCCACTTCGAAAGGAAAAGTTCGTATCGGTTTATCGGGTATGGCTCAAGGGAAATACAAGCTCGAAATCTACAGGGTTGGATACAAATCGAATGATGCTTATTCTACTTATCTGGCCATGGGACGACCTGATCAGCTGACAAAAGCACAGGTGGAGCAAATAAAAAAACAAAACGATGGTTCGCCAATGGCAATAGAAAACATACAAATCAAAAATAATCAATCCTTTGTAAAAGAGCTTGATCTTTGCGAAAACGATGTGTATTTTCTGAAAATAATCAAACAATAATCACCCGAAATCATCAATTTTGCAATATATCAATGAAAAAATTAAAATCACTTTTACTTGGCTTACTCGTTGTGACGGCGCTACCCGCGCAAAATAAACTTCCCATCTATCTCGACAATACTCAACCTATTGAATTGCGTATAAAGGATGCATTGTCGAAAATGACCACCGAAGAAAAAGTGGCCATGTGTCATGCCCAGTCAAAATTCTCATCGCCCGGAGTACCACGTTTAGGCATCCCCGAAGTATGGATGAGCGATGGCCCTCACGGCGTTCGTGAAGAAATTGAGTGGAACTCGTGGAATGCAGCTCAGTGGACCAACGATTCTATTACCGCTTTTCCGGCGCTTACCTGTCTGGCAGCCACTTTCAATCCTCAGGCATCACTTGCCTATGGTGTGGCCATTGGCGAAGAAGCGCGTTATCGCAAAAAAGATATTTTGCTGGGACCGGGTGTGAATATTTACCGCACACCTTTAAACGGACGCAATTTCGAATACATGGGCGAAGATCCTTATCTGGCTTCACGCATGGTGGTTCCTTACATAAAGGGAGTTCAGCAAAATGGTGTAGCTGCCTGCGTAAAACATTTTGCACTCAACAATCAGGAATTGTGGAGAGGCCATATCAATGTTCATGTCAGCGATCGTGCTTTGTACGAAATATATTTGCCAGCCTTCAAAGCGGCCGTAGAAGAAGGACAGGTATGGTCGGTAATGGGTGCCTACAATAAACTCAGAGACGAACATTGCTGCCACAACGATTTTTTATTGAATAAAATCCTGAAAACCGACTGGAAATTTGATGGTTTGGTGGTAAGTGACTGGGGCGGAACACATGATGCAAAACAAGCAGCACTGAATGGCCTCGATATCGAAATGGGATCGTATACAAATGGATTATCATCTGAATCGAAATTTGGATTCAACGACTATTTTCTGGCCAATCCTTTCCTGAAACTATTGAAAAGCGGTGAGGTGCCAATGTCGGTACTCGACGACAAGGCAAGTCGTATCCTACGTGTTATTTTCCGTACAGGAATGGATACAACCCGTCCCTGGGGTCGTCTTACCTGCGACGAACACAGCCAAACTGCTCGCAAAATTGCCGAAGAAGGAATTGTATTGCTCAAAAACGAAAAACAGCTTTTGCCCGTTGCTACTGAAAAATACAGTAAAATAGCGGTTATCGGCGAAAACGCAACCCGCAGTGTAACTTTTGGAGGTGGATCGTCGACATTAAAAGTGAAATATGAAGTTTCGCCTCTCGATGGATTGATCCAAAAGTATGGAAAAGACAAAATAGTGTACAGCATGGGCTATGCTTCAGGTCCTTCAATGTGGGATCGTGAATTACCTTCACCGTTAAATGCCGATTCGTTGATTCAGGCTGCCATTGCTGCCACTAAAGACGCTGAAGTTGTTTTCTTTTTTGGTGGATTGAATAAAAACCATTCGCAGGACAGCGAAGGAGGTGACCGGAAATCGTTGGAATTGCCTTACGGACAGGACAAACTGATTACCGAAATTTTAAAGGTGAATAAAAATCTGGTGGTTGTGCTCATCAGCGGCAATGCTGTGGCAATGCCATGGGTCAATCAGGTTCCTGCCATTCTGCAAAGCTGGTACCTGGGTTCCGAAAGTGGAAACGCCATTGCCAATGTGCTCACGGGAGAAGTGAATCCTTCGGGGAAATTACCTTTTTCATTCCCTGTAAAATTAGAAGACAATGCAGCACATTCATTCGGAAGCCTTTCTTATCCGGGCGATTCTGTTCATCAGTATTACAAAGAAGACATTCTGGTAGGTTATCGCTGGTTCGATACTAAAAAAATTAAGCCTCTGTTTGCTTTTGGTCACGGACTGTCGTACACAACTTTCGAGTACGGAAAAATTTCGACCGACAAAAAAACATACACAGCTGATGAAACCATAAAAGTATCATTCACAGTTAAAAATACAGGAAAAGTGGATGGCGCCGAAGCAGTTCAGGTTTACACATCTCAACCAAAAGCATCGGTTGCCCGCCCGACCAAAGAGCTGAAAGCATTTAGCAAAATATATCTTAAAGCAGGAGAAACCAAAACTGTGGAACTCGAAATCAAAGCAACAGACATGGCTTATTTCGATGAAAACCTAAAGGACTGGAAGTTAGAAAAAGGAGAATTTGTGCTTTCAAATGCAGCCTCTTCGGCTCAGGTGAAAAGCAATGTGAAAATACGGATCGATTAAGCGGTTGATATATATTCTCGATAATACTAAACAGTCCAATCTGACTATTCAGATTGGACTGTTTCCATTTAAAGATTCATGTCCGAGAATAAATTATCGGACATGGCGACATCCAATTCATGGTTGCAAATATATATTAAGACAATAACTGCATGATGTTTCTGTTTGTATAAAGCTAAAACCTAAATTTATACATAAAACTTACACATGATATAGATTGTATTATTCACGGTTTTTAGTATTTTTGTAAGCAATAAAACAACAATATACTTTTTAAAATTTACAACATAAAGATAAAACAATTCTCTACATATTATAAATAGCATTCTGCTATTGTTCGTGCACCCAAGAAACCTAGGAAATTTCTCTAAAACGAACGTACAAAGAATAATAAGCGAAATGCTCGCGCCAAACGGCGTGGGCTTTCGTCTTATCTTTGTACGTGGCCTTCCTAGGGGCCTTGGGTGCGGATAAGATTTAGTCCACGCTTTTTTTGTGGATAAAAGTCCGGGGCAATTAGTGAAATGCAAAACTAATCCATAAAAGCCCATGACCCTTGCCGAGATCCTCAAAGATTCCAATTACAAGCTCACCCAATTCAGTATTCCCGAACAACAAAAATTAGAACAACGTATTAAAGAAAGAATTGACAGCAAAGGAAATCCTGTGCCTTATGCCGAATGTTTGGTGCGCAAAAAAGAAATAAAACTAGTGCCGGAAGAACTTATTCGTCAATTGTATTTGCAAGTGTTGATAGACGATTACGGTTATCCTACCACTCGTATGGAAGTGGAGTATTCTGTGTCGTTTGGGCGTGAAAAGAAGCGAGCTGATATTGTGGTTTTCGACCGTGATAATACACTTTCTCCCTATATTATCGTTGAGGTCAAAAAGCCAAAGCTAAAAGATGGTAAAGAACAACTAAAAAGTTATTGTAATGGTACAGGCGCACCCATTGGTGTGTGGAGTAACGGCGATTCAATATCCTATTATCACCGCAAAGACCCCAACTATTTTGAGGATTTACCGGGCATTCCCAAGGTTACCGAGAAACTATCTGATATTCTTTCGGAACGTTGGAATATTGACGATTTAATCAAAAAAGATAAGTTGGTTAATGAGCGTAAATCATTGAAAGACCTTATTCTCGAAATGGAAGATGAAGTATTGGCAGGTGCTGGCGTGGATGCGTTTGAGGAATTGTTCAAATTGATATTTACTAAGTTGTTCGACGAAATGGAATCGGGGCGCGACAAGAAACGCTTTCTCGAATTTCGTAATTATGGCGATACGGAAACGGAACTGAAAGATAAAATTCAAGCCATTTTCAACAGGGCTAAAGTCAAATGGTCGGGTGTGTTTTCCGACGATGCCAAAATTGAACTTACCGCCTCTCACTTATCTGTTTGTGTTTCTTCCTTACAAGACGTAAAGTTATTCAATAGTAATCTCGATGTAGTGGACGATGCTTTCGAATACCTCATTGGCAAAAGCTCGAAGGGAGAAAAAGGACAATACTTCACACCACGATATGTGATTGATATGTGTGTGAGAATGCTCAATCCACAAGAGCATGAAACCATGATTGACACAGCAGCCGGAAGTTGTGGCTTCCCTGTTCATACCATTTTCCATGTATGGAAACAGATCTTTACCGACTTAGGACTGGCGCAAAGTCATTTGTTTACGCTGGAACAAAAACCTCCCCGCTGTACCGATTATGTAAACGATAAAGTATTTGCCATTGATTTTGATGAAAAAACGGTGCGTGTTGCCCGTACTATGAACCTGATTGCAGGCGACGGACAAACCAATGTGCTGCACCTGAATACGCTCGACTGGGAACGTTGGGACGAGAAAACAAACGATGGCGATTGGCAGGATGTGTATGGCAGAGGTTGGACAAACATCAAAAAACTTCGTACGGTTAAAAACAATAACCGCGATTTCCAGTTTGATATCCTGATGGCAAATCCGCCCTTTGCTGGCGATATTAAAGAAAGCCGGATTATATCAAAATATGAATTGGGCAAGAACTCAGCGGGCAAATATCAAACAGCTGTTGGTCGCGATATACTGTTTATTGAGCGCAATCTCGATTTCCTAAAACCCGGTGGACGTATGGCTATCGTATTGCCACAGGGCAGGTTCAATAACAGCAGCGACAAACAAATTCGTGAATTTATAGCCGAACGTTGCCGTATTTTAGGCGTAGTAGGTTTACATGGCAATGTATTTAAACCGCACACAGGTACTAAAACCTCCGTGATGTTGGTGCAAAAATGGGACGAGAAATTATGCCCCAAAGTAGATGACTACCCCATTTTCTTTGCCACCATGCAGGAACCAACCAAAGATAACAGCGGCGAAAAAATATATGTCCGCAAGCGTGACATTCCTTCCATTTATAAAGTAAAACCGGAAGTTCCGCAACCCATTCAAACCGAAATGGAACTGAAAGAACCGGAAGTAAACTATGTAAAAATGGTGAAAGACCTGGACGAATATGTGTTAGATACTCACGACCACCTGATAGTAAAGCACGATTTGTTTAACCACGACGGACAAACCCGTGACGGAATAGCCGAAGCATTTGCAGAATTTGCCAAGAAAGAGCAACTTAGTTTTTTTTAAATAGCCCTTTCGACGAAGCAAAGTATCAGACTTTGTTGGAAGGGCTGGAGATAAGTATTTTAAAGTTAAGTGAAATTTTAAAAGACAATATTGAATTTAGATCAGATAGTGAATACTTTAGTAAAAAATACTTAGAATTTAATTCATTCCTAGATAGTAGGAGTTCAGATAGAATTTCTAAATATGCAAAAGTATCAGATGGTGATCATTCTAAATTCCCAGATAATCAGATAGATGAAGTTAGATATTTACAAGCAAAAGATATAAAAAAGCATTTTATCGAAGATTATAATCCAGTTTATATAAGCAAAGAATACTTTAACAAAAACAAACGGTCTCATGTAACAGAAGAAAATATAATCTTATCAATAATGGGAAGCGTTGGAGATATTGCTATAACACCAAAGGATTTTATACCAACTTTAGCCAATAGAGCGGTTGCTATAATAAAGGAAATTAAAGTAATAAATCCATACTATTTGTTTACATATTTAAGCACAAAATATGGTCAATTACAAATTGACAGACAAAAAAATGGTGGAGTTCAGGAAAGAATTAATCTTGATGTTCTATCTAAAATCAGAATCCCATTTATTGAAAATAATTTTCAAAAAACTATAGAAAAAACAATAAAAGACTCTCATTTAAAACGCAAAGAATCAAGACAAACTTATTCACAAGCCGAAACTCTTTTACTCGAAACCTTGGGTTTAATCGACTTTGAACCGACAACAGAAGCCGTCAATATAAAGAATTTCAAAGAATCATTTTTGAGTTCAGGTAGGTTGGACGCGGAGTATTATCAGAAGAAATACGAAGAAATTATTGCTCGTGTTAAGTCGCACAAATATGATCAGTTAGGAAATCTTGTCAATATAATAAAATCAATTGAGCCGGGTTCAGATGCTTATCAGGAAGAAGGCGTGCCATTTATCCGGGTTTCCAATTTGAATAAAATGGGATTATCGGAACCTGATATTCATTTGGATGGAGTAAAATATAAAGATGTAGTTAGGCCACGGAAAGATACAATCTTATTGTCGAAAGATGGATCGGTAGGTATAGCTTATAAAGTATCAGAAGATATGAACGCCATTACTTCCGGTGCTATTCTGCATTTATCAGTTAAAACGGATGAAGTATTGCCAGATTATCTAACATTGGTATTAAATTCCAAAGTGGTGCAAATGCAAGCTGAGCGCGATGCTGGTGGTTCTATACTTCAACATTGGAAACCGTCGGAAATTGAACAAGTCGAAATTCCAATTATCGACAAACAAATTCAGGAAAAAATAGCCTCATTAGTTTCAGATAGTTTCACGCTCAAAAAGCAATCGGAGCAACTACTCGAAACAGCTAAACGAGCTGTGGAAATTGCCATTGAAGAAGGAGAGGAAGTGGCTATGCAATTTATCAAGGAAAGTCAGGCTTTCAATTGAACTGACAACTATATAAAAATAAAACAGCCCGAAAGTTCAAAAATAACTTTCGGGCTGTTTCTTTACGTTTAATAAACAAGTTTTTTATTCGCCTTTTTTCTTGTTCATATATTTAAGTTCAATGACAAAAGCAATAAGGAGTCCTAAGCCACCAAACAAAAGTACCGATGCTCCGTACACAATACCGGCAATTTCGTAAATATCGTTCGAGAAATCGCCATAACCAT
>CAYMHE010000098.1:0-9361 GCA_964390175.1 uncultured Paludibacter sp. | reverse complement strand
AGATTTCCAATGCTTATATGTAAAGCCTGTGACACATCACGCAGTTTAACGTTGGATAACCCCAGTTCGTTCAACATGTTTATTGCTGTGTCCAGTATCTTTGTTTTTGTTGTTACAGGCTTTTGTTTCATGCTGCAAAGATAGCTAAATGTGCCATAAACACCATAATTTTAATTTTTTACAACTAAATTATAAATATAATAGTACAAATGTACTAATTATTGAAATAAATTTCTTATCATTGCAGTGTGAATTTAATTTTCAATACAATAACTAAAAAATTAATAGTATGTTTTTCTTCGAATCAATTCCGTGGTACTCGGCGCTTATGTGGTGTGGAGTTGTTGCCGGACTAATGTTAATCAATGAATTGACACGTTCGAGCAAGTGGTTTTCTTATGTTGTTTATATTTTGGTTCCTGTCATTCTGACTTTTGCTGTATGGCCCAAAACTGCCGGACCAGAGTCAAGTGTAGGTACCTGGTTTCATTGGGTAAAAGTTTATTCTGCGTTGGCTGGAGTTCTTGGTTTTATGTATTTACGCCACAGCAAAAAGGGGATTACTTACAAATGGTTATTAATTTTCCCTCCACTTATTTTGTCAATTAATATTCTGGAGGCTGTAATTCGCGATTTTCAGGTTTATGCCATGTATCATGGCGATTTATTTGGTTCGGTCGTAAACGGCGTAACTATGAAGGGAGGAAGTTGGAATATTATGAATGGAATTGCCGGAATTATCAATATAATCACCATTTCAGGTTGGATGGGAATTTTTATTGGTAAGGATAAAAAGAAAGATATGTTGTGGCCCGATCAGCTTTGGTGGTGGATTATAGCTTACGATTTATGGAACTTTGCGTATGTATACAACTGTGTTTCTGATCATTCGTTCTATGCAGGAGCTGCTTTGCTGGTTTCGTGTACTATCCCCGCATTTTTTATGGGAAAAGGAGCGTGGCTTCAACATCGTGCGCAAACCCTGGCTATTTGGATGATGTTTACAATGTGTTTCCCAGTTTTTGTTGACGAATCGATGTTTGCCGTTAAATCATCGCACAATCCTGATGCCTTATGGACGTTGAGTGCGTTGGCACTGGCTTTCAATGTTGGTGTTTTGGTTTTCCATTTTTATAAAATATTTAAATATAAACGGAATCCTTTAAAGGTTGAAGTTTATATTGATGAACCAAAGTATGCTGAAATTGCAGTAAAGAAATAATAAGATTTTAAATGTTTATATTATCCCTGATTGAAATAATTCAATCAGGGATTTTTATTTTGCCTTTATCAGAACAATTATTATTGAAAATGAGTTTATTATATTCCTGCAATTGTTGTGTATCAATATTATTTCTAACTTTGCATCCATTTTGTATAAATATGAAGATTTCGAATATAGAATTTCCCGACAAACCGCTCTTTTTGGCTCCTATGGAGGATGTTACCGACCCGGCATTTCGGCTGTTGTGTAAACGTTTTGGAGCAGATATGTTATATACTGAATTTGTATCGTCCGAAGCGCTCATTCGTAGCGTGAACCGCACACAACAAAAGTTGACAATTTACCCCGAAGAACGTCCGATTGCAATTCAAATTTATGGACACGACCCTGTTTCGATGGCCGAAGCAGCTCGAATTGCCGAAGAAGCTAATCCGGATATTATAGATATAAATTTTGGTTGTCCCGTAAAAAAAGTTGCTGGTAAAGGGGCAGGAGCAGGGCTTTTGCGCGACATTCCACGTATGCTTAAGATTACTTCGGATGTGGTAAAAGCAGTAAAACTCCCTGTAACAGTGAAAACACGTTTGGGATGGGACGATGATAACAAAGTAATTATAGAACTGGCTGAGCAATTGCAGGACTGTGGCATTCAGGCATTGACAATTCATGGTCGTACCCGTTCGCAAATGTACAAAGGTGATGCCGATTGGTCGCTGATTGCCGATGTAAAGAATAATCAGCGAATGAAGATACCCATCATTGGTAATGGTGATGTTACAACACCTGAGCGAGCTTTAGAATGCTTTAATCGTTATGGTGTGGATGCTGTTATGGTGGGCCGTGGTTCGATTGGTCGTCCCTGGTTTTTTTCGGAAATAAAACACTTTTTTCGCACTGGTGAGCACAAGCAAATTTTAAATTTTGAAGAACAAAAAGCAATACTTAAGGAGCATGTAATCGCCTCTGTGAAATGGCTTGATTTGGACGAAAGTGATACACTTCATTTAAATGGTGATTTACTCCAAAGTTTTTCAGATGATTTTTTGAATAAACGTCTGAAAGGTATTATTCATAGTCGTCGGCATTTAGCAGCTACACCTGTTTTCAAAGGAATTCCAAATTTTAAAGATACACGAATAGCCATGCTACGTGCAGAAAATTTAAAAGATCTTTTCGAAATTATCGATGCTGTAGATGAACCATTGATGCGCGAACAAACTAAATTATCGGAGGAAGATATTATAACTTGTAGTTAATTAATCTATTAAATATTATTTTTTATGTTTCAAAAAATTAAATTCATTTTCTCTTTTTCAAAAATGAAATTAGGAATCTTATTATCCATTATTTTTATGACAAGTGCTTGCAATAATGCCAACAAACTAAGTTCTGGCATCGATTTGAACAATCTCGACACCACAGCTATTCCGGGAACTGATTTTTATCAGTACGCTTGCGGTGGCTGGATGAAAAACAATCCGCTGACTGGTGAGTATTCACGCTTTGGAAGTTTTGATAAACTAGCTGAAAATAACCGCAAACAGTTGCGTGAACTTATTGAAGAAATTGCTGCTAAGCCGGCTGACAAAGGAACTGTTGAGCAGAAGATTGGTGATTTGTATAATCTGGCTATGGACAGTGTAAAGCTGAACAGTGATGGTATCAAACCTGTTGAAAGTCAGTTAAAATCAATTGCTACAATCAAATCAACTCAGGAGTTGACTAAATTACTACCTGAGCTTTTACAATCGAGTGTTGATGCCTATTTTACAGTTTATGTGGATGCCGACCCAATGAACAGTAATAGTTATTTGGTACAAACATATCAAAGTGGTATCAGTTTGGGCGAGCGTGAATATTATCTTGATAATGATGCTCAAACTTCAAATATTCGCAATAAATATAAGGAGCATGTCGTTAAAATGTTCCAACTTTTCGGTTTTACAGAAGCCGTTGCGAAACAGAATATGGAATCTGTTTTAAAAATAGAAACACGTTTGGCGAATGCTGCTTACGATCAGGTGAAATTACGCGATCCTCATGCTAATTATAATAAAATGAGTATTGCTGACCTGCAAAAGCTTGTTCCGTCTATTCAATGGAATGATTATTTTAAAGCGTTAGGAGTTGCTCAAATTAAAGATATCAGTGTTTCGCAAAAGGAATCGTTGATAGAAGCTGGAAATATTATTGCTACAGAGCCATTGGCCGTCCAAATTGCTTATTTGCAATGGAAAGTAATAGATGGCGCAGCCGGGTATTTAAGTGATGAAATTTCGGCCCAAAACTTCGATTTTTATGGCAAAACTTTGTCAGGAAAAACTGAGCAATCGCCTCGCTGGAAACGTGCTGTAAGCAATGTTGATGGTGTTTTAGGTGAAGCAGTAGGGCAGATGTATGTAAAAAAATATTTTCCTGCAGAAGCTAAGGAACGCATGCTGAAACTTGTGCATAACCTTCAGGAATCGTTAGGACAACGTATAAATGCTTTAGAGTGGATGGGTGATTCCACCAAAATTAAAGCCAATGAAAAACTGAATACGTTTCACGTGAAAATTGGTTATCCTGACAAATGGAGAGATTATTCGAATCTCGAAATTAGCAAAGACTCATATTACGCAAATATTCAACGTGCTAACCGCTTCGAAAGTGCATATATGTTTGCTAAGGCGGCTCGTAAACAAGTAGATAAAGATGAATGGTTGATGACACCTCAAACTGTAAATGCTTATTATAATCCATCTACAAACGAAATTTGTTTCCCTGCCGGAATTTTACAATATCCATTTTTTGATATGAATGCTGATGATGCGTTTAATTATGGAGCTATTGGCGTAGTTATAGGTCATGAAATGACGCACGGATTTGACGATCAGGGATGTCAGTTTGATAAAGATGGTAACCTGAAAAACTGGTGGACAGAAGACGATAAGAAGAAGTTTGATCTACGTGCCAAAGTAATGGCTGACTTTTTTGATGCTATAGAAGTGGCACCTGGGGTTAAAGCCAATGGCAAATTTACACTCGGTGAAAATATCGCTGATCATGGTGGTCTCCAGGTTTCGTATCAGGCTTTCAAAAATGCTACAAAAAATGCAGCTTTGCCTACTATTGATGGTCTGACTCCTGAGCAACGTTTCTTCCTATCATACTCTAATGTATGGGCTGGTAACATACGTCCTGAAGAGATTTTGGTACTCACCAAGTCCGATCCTCATTCATTGGGTAAATGGCGCGTAAATGGCGCTTTACCGCATATTCAGGCGTGGTACGATGCATTTGGTATTAAAGCAACTGATCCTATGTATTTAAAACCTGAAAACAGGGTAAGTATCTGGTAAAATCTAAGTTTTTTTATATAATAAATAAGGCAGACCCTCATTAGTGTCTGCCTTATTATTTTTACGTTTATATAGCTTCTTCGAAGCTATAATCTTTTTGTAGTTGATTGGTTTGCCGTGTGATTTAATTTCCTCTTCACGGCTTTGCTTTCGCATTGCTTTCACTTGTTCAAGCACCTTGTTTTTCTTTTTTGTTTTCATCTTTTTTATTGAATTGTTATTTCTCTTTGTCTGTTTTCTTTTTCTATAATTTCAACTATTGCTATGGAGTCGGGTAGGAGAGGGGCAATATTTTCCGACCACTCAATAAAACATAAATTTCCGCTGTACAAATATTCTTCAACACCGATCTCTATTGCTTCTTCTATTTTATTGACGCGGTAGCAATCGAAGTGATAAATTATTTGACCGTTTTCGCCCTCGTATTCGTTAACTATTGAAAAGGTTGGAGAGTTTACGGTTTGGTTAACTCCCAGCTCTTCGCATATGGCTTTTATAAATGTAGTCTTACCAACCCCCATTTTTCCATTAAAAGCAAAAACAGTCCTTTTCCCAATTTGTGAAATAAATTCTCGGGCAGTTTCATGAATATTATCTAAAGTGTGAATGGTGAGCATTTTTGTTTAAATTTTGTTTTTTATCTTTTTATTGTTATTTATAGTGGCTGTTTGAATGCTGTATTTGCTTACAAATATACAGATATAATGAAATATTAAATTCTCAGAGCGTCTAATCAGAACGAAAGTAGTTGTAAATAATTGATGCTCTGTTTGTTCCAATAACTTCAGACAGCTCAGTGATTTCGGCACTTTTAATTCTTTTCACGCTTTTGAAATGCTTAATGAGTTCATTTTTCGTTTTTTCACCAATTCCGGATATGTTGTCAAGCTCGGAAGCCACTTGTGTTTTGCTTCGTTTGTCACGATGGAAAGTTATAGCAAAGCGGTGAACTTCATCCTGCATGCCGGCAAAGAATTTAAAGAGTTGGTCGGTCGGCTTAAGACCAACCGTCTGTGGCGGAAAACCAATTAGCACTTCGCGTGTTCGGTGTTTCCCATCTTTAGCAAGCCCGGCAATTGGAATTTGCAGTTTGAGCTCATCTTCTATGACCTGACGTATTACTTCCATCTGTCCAATTCCTCCATCAGCCACGATTAAATCTGGTAATGTTAAATTTTCATTCAGCATCCTTGTGTAGCGCCTTCTTACGACTTCTTTCATAGATGCATAATCATCAGGACCTTGCACCGATTTTATATTGTATTTTCGGTATTCCTTTTTAGCTGGTTTAGCTTTTATATATACTACGCAGGCGGCTACAGCGTCGGTTCCTGAAATATTTGAGTTATCAAAACACTCTATTTGCATAGGAAAATTTTGTAGTCCAAGCTTTTCTTTAATGCTATTCAGAAGTTGTATCGCCCTTTGATCGGGGTTTAATTTTTCAGCTTGTTTTAACTTATCGAGTTTATATTGACGAACGTTTTGCATTGCCAGGTCGAGAAGTTTTTTCCTATCTCCACGTTGTGGAATTACCGTAACAATGTCTTTAAGATTAAATTCAAGCTTAAAAGGTAGCACTACTTCTTTTGAATTACTTTTAAGTCGCTCTCGTAGTTCTACTACGGCCATTGCTAAAATTTCTTCTTTTTGTTCGTTAATTCTTTTCTTATACTCTATTGTATATCCCTGAATTATACAGCCTTTGTTTATTCTTAGTATATTTATAAATGCCGAATTTTCGTTTTCATCATAAGCAAAAACATCTGTATTTTCAACTACTGAATTGGCAATAATAGATTTTGATTTATAGTTTTCAATTAATTCATATTTTTGCTTAAGTTGGTGCGCTTCTTCAAATTTATAATTTGCTGCTAAATCCTGCATTTGCTGTAATAGCATTTTGCTTATTTCGTTGGCATCCCCTTCAATGATTTGTTTGACCTGTTGTATGTGTTTTCTGTATTCTTCCATTGATTCCTTTGCCTCGCATGGACCGTTGCATTTATGGATATGGTACTGAAGACACACTTTAAATTTGTTGTTTTTTATGGAATCCTCATATAAAGGAAGCCGACAAGTACGGATAGGAAAGAGCTCGTGTATGATTTCTAAAAGTGAATTAATTGTGTAATTTGAGCTGAACGGGCCATAATACAGAGATCCATTTCGGATTATATTTCTTGTTTTGAATACACGTGGAAATGGTTCGTTTGTTATACAAATGCTTGGATAGGTTTTTCCGTCTTTTAGTAAAACATTGTATCGGGGTTGATATTGTTTTATCAGATTGTTCTCTAAAAGCAGAGCGTCTTCTTCAGATTCAACAACGATGTATTTTAGAGATATTATGTGTTTGACAAGGACGTTTGTTTTGGCCTGATCGTGAATTTTATTGAAATATGAACTTACTCTTTTCTTTAAATTTTTAGCTTTTCCTACATAAATTATTTCATCATTAACATTGAAGTATTGATATACTCCAGGTTGTTCAGGTAGGCTGTTTATTTGATTTTTTAGCGTTTCTGACGTTTTCATAGTTTATGTTTGTGCATTTTTTCATATGGAACAATCCTTCTTTTGGTAAGAAATGTTTCACGTGGAACTTGCGATTATCTGCCTAATAGTACGAGCAAAATGTTTACATCGCTTGGAGAAATCCCTGGTATTCGGCTTGCCTGGCCAATGTTGTCCGGATCAATTTTTGTGAGTTTTTGTCTGGCTTCAGTCGATAAAGAGAGGATGGAGTTATAATCTATTCTCCCTTTCAACGCAACATGTTCCAATCTTTGGAGCTTTTCAGCAATTAATTTTTCTCGTTCGATATATCCTTCGTATTTCAATAGAACTTCAGTAGCCTCAATAATCTCTTCCTTACGGGACGAGATTAAGTCTGTTTTTTGTTTCAAGGCTGGTATTGCTTCAACTAAATCGGTAATGTTAAGTTGGGGGCGAAGCACCAAATCGCTCAGTTTGCAACCGTTTTTTAGTTCTGCTGAATTTTTAGATCTCAAAAAATCGTTGATTAGTGTTGGTTTAATCGAATAGTTTTCCAAAAAAAAGCGTAATTTTGTTAGTTCTTCTTTTTTGTTCTGAAGCTGATTGAAGCGATTTGAAGTAGCCAAACCCATTTCGTGAGATCTTTCGGTCAGACGCATATCGGCATCGTCTTGTCGCAGGATTAAACGGTATTCAGCGCGGGATGTGAACATGCGATAAGGCTCATCAACTCCTTTTGTAACTAAGTCGTCGATAAGAACGCCAATGTAAGCTTCATTACGAGCCAGCGTAAATTCTTTTCCTCCGTGACAATTAATGTGTGCATTTATACCAGCAACGAGACCCTGTCCAGCTGCTTCCTCATATCCTGTGGTTCCATTGATTTGACCGGCAAAGAAAAGATTTTTTATTTTCTTTGTTTCGAGCGTGTGCTTTAATTGTGTTGGGTCAAAAAAATCATATTCAATTGCGTATCCCGGGCGAAAAAGCTGTACATTTTCTAAGCCTGTGATCGTGTGTATGGCATCGATTTGCACCTTTAATGGCAGGGAGGACGAAAATCCATTTAAATAATATTCGTTTGAGTTTACACCTTCTGGTTCGAGAAAAAGCTGATGAGATGTTTTATCCGCGAATGTTACAATTTTTGTTTCAATGCTGGGGCAATAGCGTGGACCTATACTTTGAATTTGGCCATTATAAAGAGGAGAATCAGTCAATCCTTTTCGTAGTTCTTCATGTGTTTTTTCGCTTGTATAGGTTATCCAGCAACTCCTTTGAGTTAGTCCGCGATTTACTTCTTCTAGGAAAGAAAATTTATGAAAATCATCATCTCCGATTTGTTCCTGCATCTTACTGAAATCAATTGTACGTCCATCGATTCTGCAAGGTGTTCCTGTTTTCATTCTATCAGTGGAGAAGCCTATAGATTTGAGCTGTTCAGTGATTCCGAATGAAGCAGGTTCGGAGATGCGTCCTCCTGAGAGCTGGCTTTTACCAAAATGCATAAGACCGCCTAAAAAAGTACCGGTTGTAAGCACTACTGACTTTGCTTGCATCTCGACGCCGAGGGCTGTTTTAACTCCGGTTATTGATCCGTTTTTAATTAATAATTGCGTGACGGTGTCCTGCCAAACATAAAGATTTTTTGTTTCCGAAATTGTTTTTATCCATTCCTGAATAAATTGTTGTCTATCGCTCTGTGAACGCGGACTCCACATTGCAGGACCTTTTGAGCGGTTTAGCATTCTGAATTGTATAGCTGAGCGATCAGTAATGATGCCCATTTGGCCTCCAAGAGCGTCAATTTCGCGCACAATCTGTCCTTTGGCTATACCTCCCACGGCGGGGTTACAGCTCATTTGCCCAATTTTATTCATATCCATGGTGATCAGTAGAGTTTTTGAACCCATGTTGGCTGCTGCACATGCAGCTTCGTTTCCGGCATGTCCGGCGCCAATGACAATTACGTCGTATTTAAAATCCATCTTTGCGATTTATAATTTAAAATAATTCAGAGAAAGAATAAAAAGGAGTTTCTTTTACAAATAATGAATTTAACTCCTTGAAAAAACAATGTTTTAGATTTAGGGCTGCAAAGTTATAAAACAATTATCATTTTTCATTGTTCATTTCTCAATTTCAATGAGTTAATAAATAATTGTCATCTGTTGTCTTTTTTTAAAGTATTGTATTTCATTGTTTTGTGGTTTTGGCTGTGGGATATGTTTGTTGTTTTTCTAAGTAAGTAATCAAAATTAAGCGACATAATGCGAGTAGTTAATGAACAATGTAT
>CAYMHE010000097.1:0-9495 GCA_964390175.1 uncultured Paludibacter sp. | reverse complement strand
TGAACTGTTGAATCGTTGAATAACTGAGTAATTGTTGAATTGTTGAACTGTTGAACTGTCGAACTTGTCTATACCTTCGCCTGTGCCTTTCAGAACCCGAAACTCAAAACCCGAAACCCGAAACTCAAAACTCTTCCTACAGTTTTATAGCAAACTTTTTCAGTCGTGCATCCAGCATATGTTGTGGAATAATTTGCTTAATGCTATTGGCAACTGCATTCATCAAACCTTCGCGCACATAATCATGCCGAATGACCAAAGCAATTTCTCGGGTAGCTTCGGGACGGACTATTTTTCGAAGATGTTGTTTCTGTACATCGGTGAGCAAATTAATATGTAACTCCGGTATCACTGTATACCCTCCGTTCCGATCAACAATTTTCACTAAAGTATCAATACTTCCGGCTTCGTAGATAGCTGAGTGTGTTTTGTTTTTACAAAAATTAAATACCTGATTCCGAAGGCAATGTCCTTCCTCCAACACCCAGAGATGATCGAGTTGCATGTCGTTGGTCGAGACTTCATCCTGCAAATACAAAGGTTCGTTGGGCGAAATATAAGCCACGAATTTTTCGTAATACAGCGGAACTTCAAGTATTTTTGGATCATCGAGCGGAGTGGAAAGAATGGCCATATCAATTTCAGCACTATGGAGCTTTTCAATAATAGTTTCTGTTCTCATTTCACTAATTTTCAGAGATATATCGACATAATCCCGTCGAAACAGTGTAATAAGTTCGGGCAACAAATAAGGTGCAACGGTAGGAATAATTGCTAACGAGAGCGATCCTGCCACTGAACCTTTCTGTGTCAAAACATTTTCCCTGAGCTGATGGACATTAAACATCACTACCTGAGCCTGTTGCAAAATCATTGCTCCCACTTCAGTGGGCACAATAGGATGAGATGACCGATCGAAAATTCTACAATCAAGTTCATCTTCAAGCTTTTGAATCATCGCGCTTAAAGTTGGCTGCGTTACACCGCACATTTCGGCTGCACGTACAAAATGACGGGTTTTGTCCAACGCAATAATGTATTCAAGTTGTTGTAAAGTCATGTCTTTAATATTTATGTTATCGTTGATTTCTATGCAAAGATAAAAAGAATTGACTGTTTTAATCCCGTTTTATTTAACTCCTAAACAAAAAACTAATTCATTGGAATGATAAATGAATATAAAAGTTTGTGAATCATTGCATCAAATTAAAATCTACATTATAAAATGAGTTATCTTTGCCTCAACATTTAACACAAAGTTCATGAAACGTTTTTTTCTTTTTATCCTGATATGTGTAGGCAATTTTCAGTTTGCAGATGCACAATTGCTATGGAAAATAACTGCCAGTGGAATGGATAAACCATCCTATCTATTGGGAACGCATTATCTTGTTCCAATGGTTTATCTGGACAGTGTAAAAGGGCTTGCGAATGCATTTAACGAGTGTGATGCCGTAGTGAGTGAGGTAATAGCCAATAACATAGATGCCAGCACCCTACTCCGTAAAGTAGCATTTATCCAGGGAGGACAAACGCTGAAAGACTTAATTTCGGAGGAAGATTACCCACTTGCCGACAAAGCATTGATGTCGGAACTTAAAATCGGCTGTAAAGAACTTTCGAAAATGCACCCCACTTTTATACTGCGGCTTTACGAAATTGAGCTTTTTAAAAAGCTTACAGGCATTTATGACGATGCTCAAACCGACTCGTACTTTCAACTTGCAGCCCTCCAGAAGGACAAAAAAATAATTGCGCTTGAAAATGTAGAACAACAAGTTCAACTTTCGCTGGATCAAAATGATTTACAAAGTCATGCCAATCAGCTCACCAAAGCGTTGCTCAACCGGGACAGTTTAAGCAACGAGCTTATTAAAATAGGCAAGCTCTACAAAGGAGGCAATATCAACGATTTTGCTTTATTGGCAAAAATCAGAACACAGGCCGCTGTGGCTCTTAACGGTATTTCGACAATAGAAATGCGGAACTCTGAATGGCTCAAAAAACTGCCGGACTATATCAAAGCTGAGTCGTGCTTTATAACAGTAAATATAGAGCATTTGGCTGGCGAAAATGGTTTGATCAACGGATTAAAACAAGCAGGATACAAAGTGAAAGCCGTTGAATAAAAAAAAAGCCAGAAGCAAACTAAAAAATCTGCTTTTGGCTTTCGCTTTTTATAAAGATTATATCTTAAACTTTTTCGTCCAATAAATTTATTTTTTGTTCGATCAACTTACTTTCATCTTTCAACGCTTCAATTTTACGTTCCATTTCCCGTATCAATCCTCCTCCTTTTTTCGACGAAGAAGTGAGGAAGCCAATGTTATTTTCGTAAGTCGCAATCTCCGATTTCAAATGTTCGTACGCTCTAACCAATTTTTCGCGTTCGCGATACAACTTATTTTCACCCTGAGCCGAGATTTCTTTCAGGTTATTTTTAAATGAATCAAGACGACGTTGAGACGAATCTACATTTAAATAAGTGAATATTTTATCAATCGCTGCGCGATAATCGGTATAAACCTGATCCTTTTCTTTGAACGGAACGTGGCCAATACTGTTCCATTCGGCCATTAATGCACGAAATTCGGCCTGTGTTTCCTCAGTATTGCTTTTCTTTTCGATAAGCGCAATTTTCTCAGTTATTTCTTTCTTCTTCGCCAGATTTTGTATTTCAACATTCTTCTGGTCTGAGAAGTTTTTATTTTTTTGTTCGAAGAAATAATCACAAGCAGCAATAAACCGCTTCCAAAGTTCATCCGAATTTCGTTTCAAAACCGGACCGGCTTTTTTCCATTCTCTTTGTAAATGAATGATTTTCTCGGTTGTGCCCTTCCAATCAGTGCTATTTTTCAATGCTTCAGCCTGTTTGCAAAGATCTTTCTTTACATCGAGGTTCTGATTCATAATCACTTTAGCTTCCTTATAATACAAGTTTTTTGCATCATAAAAAACATCGCACGCCTTGCGGTAGCGTTCATACAATGCCTGATTCTCTCTTCGTGGAGCAAAACCAATGGCTCTCCATTCTTCCTGCCAGGCTTTGAAAACACTCAATGCATCTTCCCAAGCTTTGAAATTATTGAGCACGCTACAGTCGAAGGCTTCAATTTTTTCGATCAATTCAATTTTAGCCTTCATATTCAGCTCTTCCTTCTCCCTCACAGTATCAAAAAACATTTGATACTTTTTATTGATGGTGCCAGATGCTTCTCTGAAACGATTCCATATCTGATCCCTCAGTTCGCGACTCACAGGCCCGGTTTCGTGCCATTCGCTATGTAATTGTTGCAATTGTTGAAAAGCATCCAAAACATTGGTATCGGTAGCAAGCCGCTCGGCTTGTTCGCAAATAAGCGTTTTAGCTTCAAGATTTTTCTTAAAATCGTATTCACGAAGTTCGTTATTGATTTTTATTAAATCCCAAAATGCTTCCTGGTTTAAATTATATTGTTTCCATAACTCTGTTACGTATTTCGAAGGCACCTGACCTATCGTTTTCCATTTTTGCTGCAATGCTTTGAACTCGCCAATGTGGATTGAAACGTCGTCGTTTTTTTCGACAAGGCTTTTCATTTGTTCAATAATATGCTGTTTCTGAATTAGGTTGTTCTCTTTTTCTGCTTCAAGCTGAGAAGTATATGCACTTTTCTTTGTACGATATTCGTTTAACAAAAGCTTCAAAGCATCTTCAAAATCGTCCTTTTTAGGAACAAAATTCTCTTCTTCGCCTCCCTCTTCTATGAATTTTCGTTTTTGTTCTTCTGTGTCTGCTTTTGCTCTTTTGTAAAAACTTTGCTTAATGACTTCCACTTCATCCCTGATCGAAGCAATTTCTTTGTCGAGAAGTAATTTGAGCGCTTCTACAAGTTCAGCCTTTGAAAACAAATTGTAATCAGGCATTTTAGAAGTCTTCGTTTCCGCATTTTCTTCCGAAGTTGTAGTCGTTTCGGTTGCTATTTCGATAGGCTCAGCCGGTGATACTGTCTGGGCAGTCGGATTTTCGGCTTCGACCATTTCGTTAACTTCAGAAATAACAGTTTCGATCGGCTCGTTCGGAACAATTTCAGTGTCCTTGTTCAATTCAAGTGGGTTCATTTTCAGCATTTTTGTTGAATAAGTGAACGGTCGTGTTGAACGATCCGGTCATATTCAGTGATAAATTAAAATTTCCAGACAAAAATAAGATATTTTTTTTAATTATTTGATTTTATTAGGATAAAACCCTGATTTTAATAAAAAAAAACAAATACATCAATATCATTATTTCTATATATCCGATGTTTTTCTATAGGCTATAGTAGCACTTGCTTGTTGTTTGGGATTTAGCTGGATATCGTTGATACTTACATGATCGGGCCGGGTAAGTATAAATTCAAGCGCATCGGCAATGTCTTCTGCATCCAAAGGAATTAAACCGTTGTACACCGCCTTTGCCTTTTCTTCATCTCCATGATAACGTACAATTGAAAATTCGGTTTCCACCATTCCCGGCGATATCGAACTTACTTTGATACCATATTTCACAAGGTCCATTCTCAGACCTTTGGTTATTGCATTTACAGCATGTTTCGAGGCACAATAAACATTTCCGTTCGGGTACACCTCAATGCCCGCTATCGACGATATATTAACAATATGGCCGGTCGCTCTCTCTATCATACCGGGAACAACAAGTTTCGTTACATAAAGCAAACCTTTGACGTTCGTATCAATCATTTGCTCAAAATCGGCCATCTCACTTTCGTCGAAAGGCGATGCCCCGGCAGCAAGTCCGGCATTATTCACCAGCACATCAATATTCTTAAACTCTTCAGGAATAGAGGCAATGGCTTGTTGACAAGCCTCCTTGTCGCGCACATCGAAACAAAGCGGTAAAACCTGCGCCGAAAACTCCTCCCGCAATGTACGTGCAAGTTCATGCAAGCGCTCAGCCCGCCGGCCAGTGACAATTAATTTATAATCAAGCTTTGCCAATCGCAACGCGAAAGCGTGTCCGAAACCCGAAGTAACACCGGTTATTAATGCTGTTTTCATAAGATAAAAGTAAGTAAAATGAAAGACTGCTATAAAGCTACAATCGACTTCTCCAATCAACATTATTGCTGATTGAAGAAGACATTTAAATTATTTGGTATATTTCAGATCGTGGCCCATGCGTGTTTTTTTTGTTTGCATGTAAAAAGCGTTAAACTCGTTTGGCTTTACTTCAATAGGGATGTTTTCAACTATCGACAATCCGTAAGCTTCCAACCCAATTCGTTTTACAGGATTGTTAGTCATCAACCTGATTTTAGTAACCCCTACTTCGCGCAAAATCTGTGCCCCCACTCCATAGTCACGCTCATCGGCATCGAATCCGAGATGAATGTTGGCATCGACAGTGTCCAATCCTTCTTCCTGCAATTTATAGGCTTTAATTTTATTCATCAGGCCTATTCCTCTACCTTCCTGGTTCATGTACACAATCACGCCCTTTCCTTCTTTCTCAATCATTTCCATCGATTTTTGCAACTGCTCGCCACACTCGCACCGCATAGATCCGAAAATATCACCAGTCATGCAAGATGAATGAACACGTACCAAAATAGCCTCATCCTTCTCCCATTCACCTTTTATAAGAGCCACATGCTCCAACCCGTTCGATAGCTGACGGAAAGGAATTAGTTTGAAATAACCATGAGAAGTAGGCATGTTCACCTTCTCCCCCTTTTCAACAAGCGATTCTGTTTTCAGTCTATAGGCAATTAAATCCTCTATAGAAATTATTTTCAAACCAAATTTTTTCGAAAGTTCTATCAATTCGGGCAACCTAGCCATAGTTCCATCTTCGTTCATTATTTCGATAAGAGCTCCAGCCGGATACAAACCAGCAAGACGAGCCAAATCGACAGCAGCCTCAGTATGCCCAGCACGACGAATCACTCCTCTGTTTTTCGCCCGTAAAGGGAAAATATGACCGGGGCGTCCGAATGTTTCAGGCTTTGAATCAGGGTGTGCAAGCGCCTGAAATGTTGCTGCCCTGTCGGAGGCCGATACACCGGTGGTACAGCCTTCGAGTTTATCCACACTTACAGTAAACGGCGTTGAATGAATGGAAGTGTTTTTTTCGACCTGCATTTCAAGGTCAAGTTCATCGCAGCGCTCTTCGGTAAGAGGAGCACACAATACACCGCGTCCGTGGGTGATCATAAAATTCACCATTTCGGGCGTCATTTTTTCGGCAGCACAAATAAAATCGCCTTCATTCTCACGGTCCTCATCATCAACGACGATTACGAACTTACCTGCTTTTATGTCCTCTAAAGCATCTTCAATGCTATTAAATAATGTATTCATTTTAATATTCTATATTTTAGTTGGCTTTTTTACCAACCCTTTTTCTAACGACCTGATTATATTTTTGTTTTAAATCAGTTACAATTTTAAGATATTGTTCGGGATTAAATAAGGTAGCATCCACAGCCGACTTATAAGTAAGAAAAATCCCGATAGGCAGCAACACAAATGAACTCAGCCACATTCCTTCAAAGGCAGTCCAGATTCCTTCTCTCGACATTTTATATCCGGTAGTATCGATGATATAATAAATAATAAACATAATCACCGAAATAACAACCGGTGCTCCCAAACCTCCTTTTCGTATGATGGCTCCCAACGGTGCACCGATAAAGAAAAATATGAGGCAGGCAAACGAAAGTGTAAATTTCCGATGCCATTCTATCTCGTGCCGGCTTACATATTTTTGGGGATCGCCAAGCATAAGTTTATTATAATCAATCTGATTCTTCATGTCGGTTGCTTTCTGAACAGCTGCACTGGCGGCCGTCTCCATATCGCCCAGCTCCATTTTCAACAACAAAGAATCGGGATTGTACTTTTTCAAATCGATATTTTCGCCCATCTCCAACGAACGTCCCGGATCCGATTCGCGTCCCAGATACCGGTGTTTTACGATTTCGGCCTGTTGTTCCTTTAGTCTGGCATCCACTATCTTGCTCACCGAATCGATAGATTGCGTTAGCTGAGCTATATTTTTACTTACATGTTGGTCTTCGAGTATCGATTCGTCCAAACGGGTAAAATCCGAATCGAAATCGAGCAAAATTTCTTTGTATGCAAAAGTTTCTCTGCGGTAAGGAATGGCCGAAGATGTATTCAACAAACGTTGTTTTTTCAAATTTTCGAAATTCTCACCCTCGTAAAGTGTCAGAAGAAGGTATTTTTTATCTTCAGTAAATTTGATTCGTCCCGAATCGGCAACCATCACAGATGCATTTTCAAACCCTCCCGAAAAATCATAAATCATCAAGTCCTTCAACAATCCGTCCTCTTTATCACGAACATACATGTTCACACCATTGATTCCCGAGTAAAACTCACCCACAGGAATATCAAGTTCAGGCGATTTTTGTTTGAGAGAAAGTATCAGCGTCCAAAGCTTCGTTTGCGAAATGGGGAGCACATAATTGGAGAAATAAAAAGCCCCCACACACACAAGCGCAATGAAGACAATAAGAGGCCGAATGATTCTAAACAACGATATACCAGCCGATTTCATGGCTGTAAGTTCAAAATTCTCGCCCAGATTCCCGAAGGTCATCAGTGATGCCAGCAAAATTGCCAGGGGCAATGCTAGAGGCACCAAGGTAAAAATAGCATAAACAAAAAACTCGCCCAACACTCCTATTCCTATCCCTTTTCCCACTAATTCAGCAAAATGCTTCCATAAAAACTGCATCAGCAAAATGAAGATGCAAATGAGAAAAGTCATTAAAAACAGCGTAAAAAAACGTTTAAATATGTAGATGTCAATTTTTTTAAGTCTGAGCATATTCTTCTTTTTATAAAGAGCAACAAAATTACTTCAAAAAGTTCAATAATCAATTAGATGAAGTACGAAATTAAATTAAAGTAATAAAGCAGCGTTATAAAAAAAAGAAACTTAATGTGGAACGAAACATGAGTTCATCAACTTCCAGCCGAAAACAAAAAGAGTATGCCAACGATTGAAACTTCGGGCATACTCTTGTAAATATTTCAACTATAAAACAAATTACATTCCTGTTTTTCTTCGAAGTTCTTCAATTTGTTTATTCCATAAAAGAATCAAATCGTCGACTTCCGAAGGCTCGGCATAGTCAGTGACCACCAATATCAGGCCGCCGGTTATCTCTGGCGACACAATTTTAAATTCGAAGAAAGTATCAAGATCTCCATCGTCAACCCAATGAAACCGAATATAGGAATTTGGTCTTAATTGCTGTAAAACAGCAGTTTGTTCATGACCATCCCACGAAAAAACATATTCATTTCCCGAAACTGTAACTCCATCAGCAAACCATTCGGACAATCCAAGGGGTGTACCAATCGAATTCCACAAAATGGTAGATGAAGAATTATCCAAAGAATATTCAATACTAAATTCAATCTTTTGCATGCTCAAACCTCAGCAATTAACAATTCAACTTAAAATTCGTTTGCAATATAGATAAAATTTACGACTATGACAAATATATGCTATAAAAATCTTAAAATTTCAAACTACTCTTTTCGAAACGAAGCGGTAAAAGCTGTTTTACATTGCCGAGTACATATGTATTTTTGGTACCATATAGTAACACAGTAATGTCTTTACCATAACGGGATTCGGTCTCGATAAGTACCTGCCGGCACGAACCGCAGGGTGTGACCGGATCGGCCAGGAAACCTCCAGCAGTAAAAGCGGCTATCGCAATCGTAGTAACTGGAACATCAGGATATTGCGCATTTGCGTAAAACATAGCCACTCTTTCGGCACAAAGGCCTGATGGATAAGCTGCATTTTCCTGATTATTTCCACCGAAAATCTCACCATTGGCAAGTAATACGGCTGCTCCCACCCGAAAGCCCGAATAAGGCGCATAAGCATTATTGGCCTGTGACTTTGCTTTTTCAATCAACATTTTATGGTCGGCACTCAATTCATCAAAATCGCAAACACTCACTTTTGTTTCTATTATTCTTTCAATCATGTTTATATTTTGTTGCAGTTGTTTTTTATTTTTTAAAGTCGTATAAACCAAACATGGAGACTTTATCTTCTTACAAAAGTATAAAATAATCCTTTCTAATCGATGTTTTTGTCCAAATAGTTCTATTTTTGTGGCAAATTAAATAAAATATTTTCAATTATGCGCATACTGCCAGTGAAACAAATTCTTGTATTTTTATTCATTTTTACTTGTTCAATCGTTTCTTCGCAAACCAAAAGCAAAGCCTACCTGAGTTATATCGAAGCTTACAATCAGCTTGCCGTCATACAGCAAAAAGAACACGGAATTCCTGCAAGCATCACATTAGCACAGGGTTTACTCGAATCTGGAGCCGGTCAAAGTGAGTTTGTGAAAAGATCGAACAATCATTTTGGTATAAAATGTCACGACTGGACAGGCGACAAAGTATATCACGACGATGACAGCAAAGGAGAGTGTTTCAGAAAATATGACAACG
>CAYMHE010000096.1:0-9811 GCA_964390175.1 uncultured Paludibacter sp. | reverse complement strand
GTCATTCGGCAACAGATTACATAGTAGAGCCCGATCTGCCCACTGTTTTGGAGCACCTGATTCCAAAGGCGCTTCGACTCAAAGTTTATACAGCTTTGCTCGATTCGAGCGCTTCGGAGCATGCCGCACGAACAATGGCGATGCAAATTGCCACTGATAATGCCGACGATATTCTTCAGGAACTTTCGATGCAATATAATAAATCCCGTCAGCAGGCCATTACCAACGAATTGCTCGATATTGTCGGGGGATCGATTGGGCAGCAATAAATATTGGACGATTTATAAAAGAATCAAAACTGTCTTTTGTTAAGTCTGAATCCCCGTGGTTTTGTCGAAAGACGAAATAGATTTTAATAGCTTACACCAATTTTTCTTCCAGAGCCATCCTTACAAGGATGGCTGTGTTTTTTGCACCTAATTTAATCAGCAGATTTTTGCGATAGCTGTTGATGGTTTCCACGCCGAGAAACATTTTTTCGGCTATTTCATGGTTTGTAAATCCATCCACAATTAATTTCAGCAGTTCTTTTTCGCGGGGTGTGAGCCATATAGGGTTTTTGGAGCGTTTTCGCATCAGCAGGTCTATTTCTTCGCAAAGAAATGATGCGTTGTTCGCTGCCATTTCTACACTCATTTTTATTTCTTCGGGCATTGCGTTTTTTACAACATAGCCCGATGCACCATTTTCCAGCATCCTGCGCACAATGGCGTATTCGTTAAAGCTTGAAATTGCCACGATTTTTACTTGCTGATGTTGTGTTTTTATTTCTTTGCACAAATCGATGCCGCTGGCATCGGGTAAGTTAATATCAAGTAAAATAACATCCGGCAATTCCTTTATTATTGCACTTCGGCACTCTTTTCCGCTGAAAGCTACACCGGTGACTTGCACTGTTGCTGAGTTCTCAAACAGTTTTTTCAATCCTGCCACAAGAATGCGATGGTCATCAACAATAAGTAATTTAATCTTTTCCATTTCCTTCCTGATTTAAGTCGACATCAATTGCTATTTCTGTACCATTTTCTTTCGACGAAAGAAAGTGAATACTGCCACCTAAGGAATTGATCCGGTCTTTTATGTTTTGAAGGCCGCTACCTTTTAAATCTTCCTGAGCATCGAATCCTTTTCCGTTGTCCTGTACGTTGATCGATATTCTGTACGGCTGTTGAATGATCTGGACGTTAATATTTTCGGCCTGAGCATGTTTTACGGCATTGTTTACAAGTTCGAAAACCGAACGATACAAGGTGGTCTCTGTCTTTTGGTCGAGCCTTTTTTCTTCTCCGTAAAAATGAAAATAAACGTTCGAAAAACTACTGCAGAAATCCTCAAGCGCCACTTTTAATCCATAACGGGACAGGGCTTCGGGCATCATGTTGTGCGCCACGCGCCGAAGTTCCTGCATGGCATTGTCAAGCATTTCTATCACTTTCCCGAAACGCGATACATCTTCGGTCTCAATAATTGCTCCTTGTTTCATATCGAATAAGTTGAGTTTAACAGCCGAAAGCATTCCACCCAGTCCGTCATGCAGGTCACGTGCAAGTCGTGTCCGCTCGGCGGTTTCGCCATCGAGTACGGCTTGTGTGGCTACGAGTTGCTTTTCCTGTTCGAGTTGAATAATTTTTTGTTCGGCCAGCTGTTTTTTACGCCGAGTGGCGTTTTGTCGTAAATATAAGATCAGAATTAATAATATAAGGATAAAAGCTACAGCTATATTAATGATGCGGTATAGGTTCTTCTGCCTTTCTAACAAGTCGATTTTCAGTTCTTTTTTTTCGTTTTGAAATTCGGCTTCCAGATAATTCATATGCTGTTTGTTGTTCTCATTCATTACCGTGTCACGCAGTCTGTACGAAAGATCCTGATATTCATAAGCTTTATCGAAATTGTTTTTTCGGGCTTCAACCTTGGCTAAAATATTCAATGCCCGTTGTTCCACATCCATCGATTGTAAGTTTCTTGCCAGTTCAATTGTCTTTTGTGCGCTTGTTTCTGCCCTACCAAATTGATTGTCGGTAAAATATGACATCGATAAGTTGATCAATGCACGCATTTGTTCAAAGCCTATTTTCAGACTATCGGCATAAAGCGATGCCTGCTGAAAATTCTCGATGGCTTGCTTGTAATCTTTTTTATAATAATGATAATATCCACCATAATTCAGGTATACCAGGTCAAGTATATAATAGTCTTTTCTTGTCAGGGCTATTGCTTTCGCGTTATCGAGTAGTTTGGGTACTTCATTATATTTCTCCTGATTGATCAATGCCGATGCCAGTGTGACACTGCTTACCGATACCAAATAATCGTCCTTGTTTTTTTTTGAAATTTTGTAGCATTCACGGGCATATTGTTCCGATTTTGCATCATCTTTCAAAAACGAAAACAAGGTGGACAGGTTATTCAATGTGCGGGGAAGCGTTTTTTCATCTTTTAAAGTATCAAGTTGGTGTAGCGCTTTTGTATAGAGTTCTATAGCTGGCAGATAATTTCCCTGTCGCAATTCAATAGTGCCTAAATTGTGATACACGGCGCCTCTTCCAAGTAAAAAATCTTTGCCGTCGTATTTTCTGTAAATACTATCTGCAAGTTTGCAATATCTTGTGGCTTGCAAATAATCAGTTTTAATGTCGGAATAATAGCTTGCCTGCATTTTGAAAGCATTTGCCTGAGCCAGTGGATTATTTTGGGCTTTTGCTAATACTTCGGCTTCCGTGGCAAGTTGGTAGGCGCTGTCGGGGTAGGTGTAAAGCAGATTTTTTGAATGCACCAACAGCGTATCGGGGTGTTGAGAAGGTGGAACAGAATGTGCCTCATTTGTTTCTTTTGAATTACATCCGATCAATACCAATACAGGTAGTAGTATATAAAACCTAATCCCTGACAAAAAATAATTTTTTGCTTGCATAGTATTCTGTTTTTTACAGTTCAAAAATAGTGATTTTTTTTGTTGCAAATATAATTTGCAACTATAAATTGAAAAACCCCTTTTTGGGGGTATTCTTATTTATTTTCAATCATTTATTTTGTGAGGTGAAAAATGATTTTCAATTACTTATTTTAATAAATTGATTTATGAAAACACATGTACGCTTTATTAAAAATGCTATTCGTCTGTTTGGGGCATTCTTGCTGTTGTCTGTTCCCGCTTCGAAAGCACAGAATTTTAGCATTCAGTTCGCCGGAAACGGAATGAGTAATACCGTCGATTCGGTTTTTGTGAAAAATTTGACGCAACGAACAACAACCCGACTTGCAGGTACTGACGTTTTGAAATTAATACAAATAACTACAGGTACTCTCTCAGTGCCGCAAGTAACAAAAGAAAGTCTGTTTGTTTTTCCGAATCCGGCTTTGAATGGGAATTGCTGTGCGCTACTAAAGGTTGCTTACGCTCAAATCGCAATGTGCGAAATTGTCGATGTTTCGGGAAGAGTTTTGTACCGAAAGTCGGTTGCATTGGTCGAAGGAAGCAATGCTGTTGAGCTCAAAAATGTACCGAAAGGCATTTGTTTTGTGAACATTGCTACAAATGATAAAATGTTTTCGGGCAAAACAATCAGTTTTGAAGCAACTCCGGCAAATGTAGAGATTGTTGATCATTCGATATCAGGATGCAGCTTGAATGTTGATGTTCCAGCCAAAGTTGTTGCTGCTTATCAGCAGGAAATTATGATGGATTATCGGGCCGGAGACTATATTCAGCTAAAGGGAAAATCAGAAAATTACACTGATGTGTTTGTGTTTTCACCAACTAAGGACGATGTAGTTAGTTTCTCATTTTATGATTGCACCGATGGCGACGGTAATCATTACCCGACTGTGAAAATTGGAAATCAGATTTGGATGGCCGAAAACCTGCGAACTACCAAATATAACGATGGAACATCAATCGATCTTGTCGAAGATGTTGAAACCTGGTTCAACCAGGACACTGTTATTGCCGCGTACTGTTGGTACAATAACGATATTCAGCACAAATATCCTTATGGAGCGCTGTACAACTGGAACGCTGCAATCTCCGAAAAAATTGTGCCCAAAGGCTGGCATTTGCCAAACGATGACGATTATATTGAGTTGATAGGCAGCCATACCTACGACTCCAGAATATTCATTTCAGGTTCACCTGCTTATTGGGAGTCACTTCCAACTGCACGCTACGATTCGACCGGTTTTTCAGCTGTAGGTGCAGGTCAAAGAAGTTGGGGATCGTTTTCTGAAATAAATAATTATACTCAATTTTGGACCAGCTCAAAGGCTCCGATGGCAAGTATAAGAAAGAAAGACATGAAAGAGGAAATTCAAAAGTTGCCAACAGCAGATTTTTATGCAATCACAGCATATTTTAATCCTCTTCGGGCTGATATATCCTCAGTAAATCCCAATGCCGGCTTATCCATTCGGTGTGTTAAAAATAGTCCGCCGAAAGTAGAAACCCGAATGATTTCAAACACCCGATCAACAGCTGTTGGTTGCGAAGGTTATGTCACTGACAACGGTGGTGAGACATTAACAGCAAGAGGAATTTGTCTAAGTAGCACAAATACTGAACCTATAGTTGACGATATTCATGTTCCCAATGCAGGTGTGTTTACAGGTTTATTTTCCTGTTCTATACCCGACTTAACTGCAAATACAACCTATTACGTACGTGCTTATGCAACCAATAGTATAGGTACTGGCTATGGTGAAGTGAAAACTATCAAAACTCTGGATTTGGGTACAATTACTGATGTGGATGGGAATACCTACAATATCGTTAAAATTGGAGATCAGTTTTGGCTGGCCGAAGATTTGCGTACATCAAAATTCAATGATGGCACAGCCATTCCTTTAACCTCCGATGCTGCCCTCTGGAGCACGAATACCACCTCTGCTTATTCTATGTATAATAATGCTGAACCCGAAGATAGTTATGGTTATTTATACAATCAATATGCCGTACAGACCAATAAATTAGCTCCAATCGGTTGGCATATTCCTACTAAAACGGAATTTGATGTAATGCGCGAAGGTCTTACATCTGATCCTGATGAAGAAGACTATTTTTCTTTAAAATTGAAGGAAGTGGGAGCAGCACATTGGATGGAAGGGCTTGCCAATGGAACCAATTTCAGTGGATTTACGGCTTTACCCGGAGGTTACAGAAATACATCAGGAATCTTTGCCGGAAGAGGATCTGAAGGCAGATGGTGGACAACGGATGATTATCCCGGTATGCCTTACTATTACAGGAGTTTGTATTTGTCAGACGGAGCATGGGTTTCTGTGGATTCGATGAATTGTGGGTTAGCGGTTCGTTGCCTGAAAGATTATCCGGCTGTCGTAACTACATTTATTAAAAATGTTACCCAAACTACAGTGAATGTAGGTATCGATGTCTTTTCGGGCGGTGGTACCATTCTGCGCAAAGGAATTTGTTGGAGTTCAGGTGCTTCTGTGCCAACGATTGCCAATTCTACTGTAATTGAACTCACTCCGGGATATGGTGCTGCCTGGCAGGAGTTGGCAGAACTTTCAGCCGCATCAACCTATTCGGTACGTGCTTTTGCTGAAAACAGCACAGGTATAAGTTATGGCGAAGTAATTACTTTCAATACACAAAGTGCGACAACAGTGAAGGATATTGACGGGAATGAGTATCATACTATAAAAATTGGTACACAAACATGGATGGTAGAAAACTTAAAAACAACCCGGTTGAACGATGGAACAGCTCTCCCGGTCATTTGGGGATATGCTTATAAAACTCCGGGTTATAGTACTTATGGTAATAATTCGGCGAACAGAACCACTTACGGATTGCTTTATAATTGGTATGCCGTGAACACCGCTAAACTGGCTCCTGAGGGTTGGCGCGTTCCAACAGAGGACGATTGGAAAATACTTATTAACTACCTGGGTGGATTCTCTGATAATGGTGCCGGTGGAAAATTGAAAGAAACGGGAACTTTGCATTGGGCATCTCCCAATGGAAATGCCGTAGACTATGGATTTACAGCTTTGCCGGGTGGACGAAGAGATGGAATGAGCGCCTATTTCATGCATTTGCGTTATGGAGGGTACTGGTGGAGTAGAAGTGTGAGCTCGGGAAATGATTTAGGTTATGGCTTTCAGTTGGACTACTATGGTGGTAACGCATCACTTTATACAGATGATAAATATACTGCTCTGTCTGTGAGGTGTTTAAGGAATGATGAATAAGGGCTTGTTGGGAATGCCATGATGCATTCCCATTTTCTCAGGAATCTCTTTTTTGGAGTGGTTTGCTCGATGTACTACTTTCTTATTTCAGCCTTAATATTAATACTAAAATTATAAGAACATGAAAAAAACAATGTTATTTTTAAGTATGATTATCATACTATCGTTTACAGCTAACGCGCAGGGTTGGCTGAATAAAGTAGGAGCTGCAGCCAAAGATGCTGCAAAGCGTACTGTGGAGAAAAGAGTGGAAGAAAAAGCGGAAGAAGTGACAGATAAAGCACTTGACAAAGCCGAAGATGCAGTGACAAAATCGAAAAAAACGAATAAAAAGCAAACGGACGAAACAACGGGAAACATAGATGAACAAATCAATGAGAAACAACAACAACAACAACCGAAACAGAAGCTTACGTCTATAACTCAATACGATTTTGTACCCGGTGATAAAATACTTTTCTTCGAAGATTTCAGTGAGGATGCCATTGGTGATTTTCCGGCATTGTGGACGACTAATGGCAGCGGAGAGGTGAAAACTGTAAGCATAGCTCCCGGGAAATGGCTTCACATGAACGGAAAGGATGCCGTGTATTGTTATACCAAAGAGATAAATTTTCCTGAAAATTTTATTGTGGAGTTCGACATCATTCCCGATAAGGATTTTCAGTTTGGAACATGCCTGACCTTATATCAGGACAATCCTGAACGTAGCAAAGAAGTAAATGATGATCTTTATCCGGGGCTGAGAGGGTTGCATATTTCTCCAAACTATGAAGGATGGGAAACAAAAGGTTATGATTCAGATAAAGACTGGCTCATCGGCACGGGAGCGAAAAATCCTCTTGTTGCAGAAGAACTGAATCATGTTATTGTATGGATTCAAAAACGAAGAGTGAGAATCTATCATCAGGGACAAAAAGTTCTCGATGTACCTACCAATATCTATGCAGAGACAAAGTTGAATAAAATGCTCTTTTCGGGTTGGGATAGAAACAGTACTCCTTATGTCACTAATATCAAAGTTACAACAGCATCGTCCGATACCCGCAGTAAACTTATCACCGAAGGAAAACTGGTTACCTACGGAATTACTTTCGATGTAAACAAGGCAGATATAAAGTCCGAATCGTTCGGAACACTGAAGGGTATTGCCGGGGTGCTGGCTGAAAATCCGGATGTAAATGTAAAAATTATCGGGCATACAGATGGGGATGGCGACGATGCAAAGAACATGGATTTATCGAAACGTAGAGCCGAATCAGTCAAAAATGAACTTGTCAAAAACTTTGGCATTGATAGCTCAAGACTGACGACTGAGGGAGCAGGAGAAACAAAACCGATAGTTGCCAACGATACTCCTGTGAATAAAGCAAGAAACCGAAGGGTGGAGATTATTAAATTGTAAATAGAGGATAAAAAAAAGGAAGTGAGCGACCTGTTCGCTCACTTCCTAATCAATCTTTTATACCTTTATTGAACCATTGTTTTGGCTGTTTTTCCATCCACGCGTAATATGTAAAGTCCGCGATTTAGTTTTTCGGAATTGAATGTTCCGGTTAGTTTGGCTTGTTGAAGTAATCGTCCACTAATATCAAATACCTCCACCTGAGCATTCACACCTTCAATAGTAAGAATTCCATTGCTTGAATAAATATTGTTGTCCATTTTCGGATTATTAATTCCACTTATTGGTGTTTTCCAGCCCAGCACTTCAATTATGTTTGGATTGGTTTCGAACGAGGCAACTCTTGCTACGCGTTCGCCACCTGCTTCATCTGTTTCATAGTTTCCCCAATCGAGTTGGTTGTAGCATCTGTAATTTACCACCATTGAATTTGGTACCGACATAGTGAAAGTTCCATCAGTGTTTTTAACGCCTTCTATACCTTTTTCCATATCCCATCCTAATGCGCCAACAATCCATACGCGTTCAGTGCCGGCTGGAACAGTTGCTGTTATTTGAATTGTCCCAATTTTTGCAGGGTCATATAAAACCTCGAACTCTTCCACAGTATAGAAAGGCTCATCTACCGAAAATTTAAAATTCCCTGCAGGTTTTTTTTGTTTATAGCTCCAGCCCGGACCTGATGCAAACTGAAATTCTTCTGAAGTTGAATCTACTGTGTGAATTGTGATTTCAAAAACAACACCTTCCGGAATAGTTTCCACTTTCGTCATTTTTGATGCTGTTGATGGTTCTGCCCAATAGTTGTACGAACCGGTGATATAACATTCAACAGTTGATGGTGGAGTTAAAACAGCAATTTTTAAATCTCCTTCATGCAAAGTGAATGGTACTAACCACGATGCAACTACATCGTTTTGAACCCATGTACGGTTGTTTGGAAGTTTAGTCCCATTTGCATCTGCTTCTTCGTATTTCCAGTCTGGTCCGGCCCAATACTTATAACCATCGGTCTCCTTTGCATTCGGTAGGTCAATTGTAAAATGTGTTGCATCCACTTTTGTCATTCGGTTTTTAAAACTCCATCCGGTCATATCACCAACAATCCAACATGCGTCAGTTCCTGCGGGTACTGTTACGTTATAGGTAAGTGCCATTGCCTGTTGCGTAAACAGAAATGTGGTAGCAAATAAAATTAAAAGGGTAATTGATTTTTTCATGATTGTAATTTTTTTTAAGTGATTAATTTGGTTTTATTTTTAGTTGGTTTCAAAGATACACAAACATATTGTAAAAATAACACTTAGCTGTATTTTTTTGTTCTTGAAAAATTGTTTTTCTTTGATTGAGTATTGAATTTTCATGTTTATTTATTGATAATTAGATAGATATTTGCTGTGTGATATTCATCACACTTTTTTCTGTTTTAAAAATTGTACAATAAAATGATTTTCTGCATCTATAAAAAAAGAACAGGCGACTCACTTTAGCGAGTCGCCTGTTTTTTTAAAAGGGTCGGAGAATATTTGTTTTTTTACCACTTGCACGAAACTACACTTTTCGAAGGAATACTACATTCAAATTCTTGTTTTGGATCTGCAATTGTGATTTTGATTGTATTTTGTGAGTCATTTAAAAGTACCATCCCGTATGTACCATCCGGGTTTTTCACAGCTGTATAATGAAGGCCCTGAGTTTTGAAATTGTTGGTGCCTATGCGAACTGCATTGGGCAAAATTACTTTTGATAAATGTCCGATAAGGTAAAAATGGGATTTACGGTCGAGTGTTGCATAATCTATAGTACTAATGTCTACAGCTCCGTAGCAAGTCGTACAACCGCCCGGGCGATTGGGTGCTCCGTTTTCGTCGAGCATGAAATTCCATACAAGGACGTTTTTACAGAAATTGTTCAAACTCCCGATACCGATTTCGCGCATGCTCCACATCAAATCACCGTCGAAACTGTAATTCCAGCTTCCAATGGACATTTCGGTGAAATACAAATTCTTGTCGGGAAAGGCATTGTGAACTTTCATTAATTCTTCTTTTTCACCGCCATAGGCATGATAGGCAGCGCCGTCGATATATTTAGCAGCTTCAGCATCATTATATATGTTGACCGGATATCCTTGTTGATCGGGGATATTATCGTAATTGTAGTTATGATCGAATACTACAATTTTAGTTGTTAAAC
>CAYMHE010000095.1:0-9816 GCA_964390175.1 uncultured Paludibacter sp. | reverse complement strand
GGGCCGATGTGTCTCCACAATTCAACCATAAATGCCTGGCAAAAGCGCATGATTTCGTTGTTTGATTTGCCTTTAGGGTTGAAATCGGATCCACCTTTTGCTCCACCCATTGGCAATGTGGTCAAAGCATTTTTAAATGTTTGTTCAAAGGCCAAAAATTTAAGGATGGAAGGGCAAACGGATGCGTGGAAACGCATACCGCCTTTGTAAGGTCCAATGGCATTGTTGTGTTGTATGCGGTAAGCCATATTGGTTTGTACCTTGCCTCTGTCGTCGACCCAGGTGATACGAAAAGAGAAAATACGTTCAGGAATACACAAGCGTTCAATCAGGTTTTGATTTTCAAACTCAGGGTAAGAGTTGTATACTTCTTCGATAGAACTTAACACTTCTTCAACGGCTTGATGGTATTCAGGCTCGTTCGGAAATCTCCTCTTGAGATCGCCGATTACTTGTTCAACTTTCATTTTTTTAATCGTTTTAATCGTTTTATTGTTTTTCGACTGCAAAACTAACAAAAATATTATAAAATGAAACAATTATTGATGGATTAATGAAAATTTTCTAGAAATAGATAGGAATTAATGTGGAATTACCGTATAAAAATAACTTTTATATTCCAAATTTTTATTCTTGTATTGTATAAAAATACAATATCCTCCCGCTACTCATGAAGTAAGAGGAGGATATTTCACACGCAAAACAGTAATCTGATCTTGAAACAGATTACAATATATTAAAACTTAATCTCGTAATTTGGTTCTTCAGTAATTTCGGGTACCAATTGGTTGTACACTACTTTTCCGTTTTCATCAAATGCAACCACCGAGCGAGCCATCAATCCGGCCAAAGGTCCATCGGTCATCAATACGCCATAATCAGTTGCAAAGTTATTGTAGCGGAAATCAGAAGCTGTAATTACTTTGTCGAGTCCTTCGGCACCGCAAAAGCGGCTTGCAGCAAAAGGTAAATCTTTTGAAACACAAATTACAACTACATTGTCGTCGGCAGCAGCCATTTTGTTAAAATTGCGAACCGATGCAGCGCAAACGCCGGTGTCGATGCTTGGAAAAATATTTAAAACCACACGTTTACCTTTGAAATCAGCTATGCTTATTTCGTTTAAACCTGCGCCTACTAATTTAAAATCGGGTGCTGTTGTGCCTACTGCGGGTAAGCTTCCGTTTGTTTTTACTTCAGATCCTTTAAATGTTACTGTTGCCATTTTTGTTTTATTTTTTTTAATAATTAGTTATCACTTTAGTTTTTATTTTATAACGCTTTCCCTACTTTTTTGTTTATTTTTGTAGTGTAAATATCTAATTTTTTAAAAAGCTGTGCAATACTTACGAAGCCTTATTCTACTGTTTGTAGTGCTTATTTACTATGCTTGTGCCGATATTCACGAATATAGGGTGGACGACGAGTTTTTGCCGTATATTGATAGATTTGAACATGAAGCTCAGAAACATGGCCGACAAATTAACTTCGAAAATACGGGCTTAATTGTTGAATTTGCCGATTTGAAAGACAATCAGGCTGGACTATGTTATGCTGAAAAACCAATACGAATTGAAATTGACCGTGCTTATTGGGCGGCGATTGCAACTACTCAGGGGGCCGATTTGATGAAGGAAAATTTATTGTTTCATGAGTTGGGACATGGCGTTCTTGGTCGGGAGCACTTAAACAGCACACTTAGTAATGGCGACTGGAAATCGATGATGTGTGGTGGCGATAAAGTGGATAACCGTCCCTGGAATATAAATTACAGAGGTGTGAGGCGCGATTATTATGTGGCCGAACTTTTTAACGAAAGTACAGCCGAGCCAGATTTTTCAACATCAAAACTGCCTGTAGATACTACTGGTTTTACGACTAAGCTGTTGTTGAGCTTCGATACCGATAAAAAATCGGATACAGGCTGGGATATTGTCGATAATCAGGCTTACGCCATAGCTTTTGAAAATAAAAGACTTAAGTTTAGTTCCAGGATTTCATCATCTATCCTGATGATTGCAGGAGCGAATGTGGATGTTTTGTCTGATTTTTCTTTCGAAGCTAAAATCAAATGTCAGGCTATGGAAAAAACGGATCAGTTTGGGATTGTTTTTGGAAGTAATAATGGAGAGTTTGTTGATGTAGAGTATTTTAACATAAATAATAATAGTAAAATGTACGCCGGAAACCGGAATTGCTATAGTTTTTATACTCAATTAAGCAAAAATGAAATCAGAGAAAATGCCGAAAACAAGCTAAAGATCGTAAAGAAAGGAAGTATACAATACTATTTTATAAATGATGTTTACGTTTATTGCACCGAAACGAGTGTGACAAATCAGGGCGATAAATTTGGCTTTATGGTGTCCGGAAATGGAGTTTTGTGGCTCGACGATTTTAAAATTGCCGTAAAAACAACACAGTTGTCGAAAATAAAAGCAGTTGAGCCTAACGAAATTAGTTTTTCGGTTGTGCAATTAAGTGCTGAAAATAAAGTTTATAACCAATAAAATCAATCAACCCTTTTTCTATTAAAAATAGTAATCAAATTATAACAATAAATGGCTAAATTCACTATATATCAGGTGTTGCCAAGGCTTTTTGGCAATTACAACAACAACCTTCGTCACAACGGAACTTTAGAAGAAAACGGTTGTGGTAAATTTAATAGTTTTACAGATAAAGCATTACGCGAAATAAAAGCGTTGGGAATCTCACATGTTTGGTACACAGGCATTATCGAACATGTAACGCAAACTGATTATTCGGCATTTGGCATTCGAAAGGATCATGCTGCACTTGTAAAAGGGAAGGCCGGATCGCCCTATGCCATTAAGGATTATTACGATGTTGATCCCGATTTGGCCGAAAATGTTGCCGATAGAATGAATGAGTTTCAGCAATTGGTTCAACGTACGCACAAGGCAGGGATGAAGGTGATTATTGATTTTGTTCCCAATCATGTAGCGCGTGAATATTACTCGGATGCTAAACCTGACGGAGTGAAGGATTTGGGCGAAACGGATCACCCTGAATGGCATTTTTCTCCGTTAAATAACTTTTATTATATTTCAGGGCAGCCGTTTCAGCCTCAGTTTGATGTACAGGGTTATGCCGAATTTCCCGCCAAGGCAACAGGCAATGATCAGTTTACTCCATCGCCTACCGTCAACGATTGGTACGAAACTGTAAAACTGAATTATGGAGTCAACTATACAGAAGGACATCAATTGCAATTCTCGCCCATACCCGATACCTGGTTTAAAATGAGAGACATCCTGTTGTTCTGGGCATCGAAGGGTGTTGATGGTTTCCGATGCGATATGGCCGAAATGGTGCCTGTTGAGTTTTGGCACTGGACTATTCCTCAGCTTAAATCAAAAAACCCGGAAATTATTTTTATTGCTGAAATATACAACCCATCGCAATATCGAAATTACTTGGCCAATGGCAAGTTTGATTATCTTTACGATAAAGTAGGACTTTACGATAAATTGAGAGATGTTACAAGCAGAAACCATCCGGCGCGGAACATAACCTACTGCTGGCAGTCGTTGGGTGGAATTGAAGATAAAATGCTTAACTTTCTCGAAAATCATGATGAACAACGCATTGCTTCCGGATTTTTTTCGGGCAATGGTATGTCGGCTCAGCCGGCCATGATAGTGGCAGCTACGCTTACAAAGGCGCCCGTAATGATTTATTTTGGACAGGAATTTGGTGAGCTGGGAATGGATTCTGAAGGCTTCAGCGGTATTGACGGGCGTACTTCTATTTTTGATTATTGGGGATTGAAAACGATACAAGCCTGGGCGAATAATGGTAAGTTTGATGGAAAATACCTGAACGAAGAACAAAAGGTATTGAGAAATTTCTATAAAAAATTATTGAATATTACGCTGAATGAGAAGGCGATAACCGATGGTTTGATGTACGATCTTGAATATGCAAATTTTTTAAATCCAAAATTTAATTCGCACGAGCAATTTGCTTTTTTCAGAAAGTACGAAGATGAAATCCTGCTGATTATCCTCAATTTTCACGATACGCATCTCGATACCGAAGTGCGTATTCCACTTGAAGCTTTTCAATACCTGAACATTAATGCCGACGAAAAGTACAATTGTGTTAATTTGCTCGATGATAGTGTTTTCTATAATGCAATTGAATTGAAGCCTAACGAAATGTTTCAAACGCAGTTGCCTCCATGGACGGGATTTATATTTAAGCTGACCAAAGTGTAGGTGATTTGTATTGCTGTTTTGATTTGAAAATAAGATAATTTGTTGACTAAAAGTAATTTTAAAACCATGTAGATCAATAGTTCCATTTTTAGAATGTTACACAATTTCAGAAAAAGTCTTCAGCATGAACGCGAGCAAACCTTAAAGGCTGATCGCTTCTATATTGATGTGTTGCATGCTTCGTTTATAAAGCGTTTCAATACAGACTCGGAGGAAGATATGTGTATGCAGCGGCAGGATGTGGATGTGTTGATAACTGTCAATGGGACTACTTTTAAGGTTTCCGAAAAATTCAGAGATGTGGATTATGGCGATTTATACATCGAAATTTACAGCAAATATCCCGATACTTTGGGGTGGATGCATACAGGGTCGCCCAATGCAATACTTTATTTTACTCCACGTAGCGTTTACTGGATTACCCATTCGTCTTTGAAATATTTTTGTATCAACGAGCTTTTTAATGCTATTCCAACTCAATGGTTGGCAGAACTTTATGAAAATAAAAAAACAATTCAGCACAAGAAGATAACAATTAAGGATTCTATCGTTGATTTGCATCTTATACAGTCGCACAACAAAGATGGCGCAAGCTGGGAAACGATAGGAGTGAGCGTAGCTTTCGATGTTTTGAAAAGTTTTGGGGTAAAATTCCGAAAAATAGATGTGGTTTAAAGTTGATTTAAAAAAAGCCGAACTCCTTGATCGTATGGATGTAGCCGATGAAGCAAGATGATTTTTTTATTTCACAAAATACAGTTTTATAAACCCTCAAATTTCATTATCTTTGCATTCTTGAAAAAAGCAGCTCTTTTGCTTTTTTATTGCGCTGAAAAACAATCGATTAAATATTGTTTCTCAATCGTAAATTGTAAATAATTAAATCGTAAATTAAAAAATGGAACTTGCAAGTAAGTACAATCCGACGGAAATTGAGTCGAAATGGTATCAGTATTGGTTAGACAATGGTTTTTTTAGTTCAAAACCTGATGGTCGTGAGCCATACACTGTCGTCATTCCGCCGCCAAACGTTACGGGCGTACTTCACATGGGTCATATGCTCAACAATACTATTCAGGATGTGTTGGTGCGTCGTGCGCGTATGCAGGGCAAAAATGCCTGCTGGGTGCCCGGAACCGACCATGCTTCCATTGCTACCGAAGCTAAGGTCGTTGGAAAACTGGCTGCTGAAGGCATCAAAAAAACTGATTTGACCCGCGATGAGTTTTTGGGTCATGCCTGGGATTGGACACACAAACATGGCGGGATTATCCTCGAACAGCTTAAAAAACTCGGCGCTTCGTGTGATTGGGATCGTACGGCCTTCACAATGGACGAACCACGCTCCGAAAGTGTACTGAAGGTTTTTGTCGATTTGTACAATAAAGGACTTATTTATCGCGGCGTACGCATGGTAAACTGGGATCCGAAAGCGCTGACAGCTTTGAGCGACGAAGAAGTGATTCACAAGGAAATTACAGGCAAGCTATTTTATCTCCGTTATAAAATTGAAGGTGAAGATGGTTACGCAGTGGTGGCAACTACCCGTCCGGAAACTATCATGGGCGACACTGCCATGTGTATCAATCCGAACGACCCGAAAAATGCACATTTGAAAGGCAAAAAAGTAATTGTTCCATTGATCAACCGTTCGATTCCGGTGATTGAGGATGATTATGTGGATGTGGAATTTGGTACAGGTTGCCTGAAAGTAACGCCTGCCCACGATGTGAACGACTATATGCTGGGTGAGAAATACAACTTGCCATCGATCGATATTTTTAATGATAACGGAACGCTGAATGAGCATGGTGCGCAATATGCCGGCATGGATCGTTTTGACGTACGTAAGCAAATTGAAAAGGATCTTGAAGCAGCTGGTTTGCTCGAAAAAACAGAGCCATATACCAATAAAGTTGGTTTCTCGGAGCGTACCGATGTGGTGATAGAACCAAAGCTTTCGATGCAATGGTTCCTTAAAATGGAAGATTTGGCTAAACCGGCTTTGGATGCGGTGATGAATGACGATATTCAGCTTTATCCTGCCAAGTTTAAAAACACATATCGGCACTGGATGGAAAATGTGAAGGACTGGTGCGTTTCACGTCAGCTTTGGTGGGGACATCGTATTCCTGCTTATTTCCTTCCACAGGGTGGTTTGGTGGTGGCTTTAACCAAAGAAGAAGCTTATCAGAAAGCGTTGTCAATTGTCGATTACGAGTTGTCAATTGATGATTTGCGCCAGGACGAAGATTGTTTGGATACCTGGTTCTCGTCGTGGTTGTGGCCAATTTCGGTTTTCGATGGCATCAATAATCCCGAAAACGAAGAAATAAACTATTATTACCCAACCAACGACTTGGTGACTGCTCCAGAAATTCTATTTTTCTGGGTGGCCCGAATGATTATTGCCGGATACGAATATAAAGGCGAAATGCCATTTAAAAATGTATATCTGACTGGTATTGTACGCGATAAGTTGGGTCGCAAAATGTCGAAATCGCTGGGTAACTCGCCCGATCCGCTCGATTTGATTGCGCATTATGGCGCCGATGCGGTGCGTTTGGGCATGTTGCTTACTTCGCCTGCCGGAAACGACTTGCCTTACGATGACAGCCTTTGCGAACAGGGACGTAACTTCAATAACAAAATATGGAATGCATTCCGTCTTGTAAAAGGGTGGGAGGTAGCTGACATTGAACAACCTGAATCGGCTCGTATGGCTGTAAAATGGTTCGATGCACAGTTGAACAAAACCCTGATCGAGATTGATGATTTGTTCTCGAAATATCGTTTGTCGGAAGCCTTGATGGCGGTTTATAAATTGTTCTGGGATGAATTTTCGTCATGGTATTTGGAAATGGCTAAACCGGCTTACCAAAAACCAATCGACCGTACCACCTACGAAGCTACGCTTGGTTTCTTCGATTCGTTATTGAAAGTTCTGCATCCTTTTATGCCATTTATCACCGAGGAACTCTGGCAAGCCCTTGAAGATCGCAAAGATGGCGAAAGCATCATGGTGGTACTTCAGCCAAAAGCTACTGAAGTGGATGACACATTGATTGCTAATTTCGAATATGCCAAAGAAATTATCGCCGGAATTCGTACCGTTCGTTTGCAGAAAAATATTCCGAACAAAGAAGTGTTGAGTCTGCAAGTGATTCCAAGTGAGACCGCCACTCAAAGTGGCAGCCTCACTCAGTTCAATGCTGTGATTGCTAAGCTTGGAAATTTAGAAACAATTGAAAAAACAACCGAAAAAGCTGCCGGTTCAGTCTCTTTCCTTGTGGGTACTACTGAATTTGCCATTCCTATGGGCAATTTGATCAATGCCGAAGAGGAAATTGCTAAAATGAAAGCTGAAATTGTATATTACGAAGGATTTATCGAGTCGGTTATGAAAAAGCTCGGAAACGAGCGCTTTGTGGCGAATGCAAAACCTGAAATTGTAGAGGCAGAACGCAAAAAGAAAGCTGATGCAGAAAGCAAAATTGCTTCGCTGAAAGATAGCATTGCTTCGTTGAAAAAATAAGATAATAAAAATTCTTTATTGAAAGTTTGGCTGTGTTTTAGAAAAAACGATAGTCAAACTTTTTTTTATGATGTTATTGTTAGTATATTTGCATAGATTAAAAAAATAAGAAATTCCTAATAAATAGATGTTTGGAATAGAATTTTGATAATAAATAGCAATACAGATATTTATGTGTAATTCAGAAAACGATATTTGGTTAATAGAACTTTATTTAAAGCAACCTTCATTGTTTTATAGAATTATTTCACAGAAAGATGATCTTAATGTGGTTTATATTGAGCTGTTTAAGGATAAATTAGATTGGACAATTATTTCTAGGAAGTGTAAACATTGTAATAAATTAGATTTTTGGCAGAAATTTGAAGAATATATAAAATGGTGGTATATTCGGGATAATAATAACATAATTTGGACAGAAGAATTATGTTTAGAATATGATTATTATACAAAAGATTTTGATTTTGACGGAATTGATATTGTTGAGAAAGCAATATGGGATGAAAAATTATTATATAAATATGATGTAAGGTGGAGTCGATTCTCTTATAGAAAAGATGTCAATTGGACTATTGAGTTAATAGAAAGGTTCAAATGTGATCTTGACTGGAAAGCATTATCAAGTAATTCTTCTTTACCTTGGTCAGAAAGTTTTTTAGAAAGATATAAGGATAAATGGTTATGGGGTACTGATGGTATAGAAGGTTCTAACTATTTTTATAATAGTATACTTCATAACCCTGCCATTAAATGGGATTCTTATTTGATTGAGAAATATTATGAAATGATAGTTTGGAGTGAATTGTCAAAAAGTGTTAATGTGCTTTGGTCGGAAGCAATAATAGAAAAGTACTCCTCTAATTGGGACTGGGAGGCACTTTCAAAAAATAATTCTATTATATGGAATCAGGATCTAATATTAAGATTTATCGATAAATGGGATTTGCATCTACTTTTCATTAATAGTTCATATATTCAATTTGATTGGGCATTAGATTTTAAAGTTCATTTAATTTCAGATATTATCAAAAATAAATATACTGTTAATTATAATGGTTTGTCAAAGGTAACTGAAATCTCATGGACGGATGAACTTGTATATCAGTTTAATGGCAGGATAAACTGGGTATATTTATCTCAAAACAAATCATTAAATTTAAGTGAGATATTTTTGATTAACAATTTAGAGTCTTTTATTGACAAATATCGATATGATTATTCTGTATTTGGTACTAATTATAGCAGTATAGTAAGAAATATTTCTAAAAACAATTTAATTTCTTGGAATTCAAATTTATTGGCCTCAAAAAAAGAATTTTGGGATTGGAACTCTTTATCAAGTAATAAATCTTTGCCTTGGTCAATTGAATTAATTAGAAGCTTTGAAGAATACTGGAATTGGGAAGTGTTGTCAGGTAATGGGCACCTTCCATGGTCAATAGAATTCATAAAACTTTTTGAAAAATACTGGACTTGGTCTTTACCTGAAGATTATTTTCTTCTTTTAGAAGTAGAGTGTGCTATAATAAGTTTATCTCTTAATGAGAATTTACCTTGGTCTAATTACCTTATATCGGAGTTTTACTATAAATGGAATTGGAATGAGCTTTCACAGAATAAATCAATTCCTTGGTGCGATGAATTAATTGACCTATATATAAACAAATGGAATTGGAAATATCTATGTAGTAATAGTTCTATTGAATTTAATGATATTCAAATAATAAAGTACAAAGACTTCTTAGATTGGGAACATATAAAAATTGATTGGAATCCACAATTAATAGAAGTGTTTCTTAATACGAAATGGAATATAATACCAGTTTCATTAAATAACTATTTGTTTAAAGCAACAAATAGTGATATTCTAAGTAAAGTAGCTGATGTATTAGTACTTGATAACGATAAAGAGGATGATATTTTTTTGATTTGACTAATATAAAAAACATCTGAAGTAGTATTGATTTTGTGTCTCAGTTTAATATTTTTTTTCACTACTGACCGACAAAACTTGAATTTTGTCGGTTTTTATTTTTA
>CAYMHE010000094.1:1773-9829 GCA_964390175.1 uncultured Paludibacter sp. | reverse complement strand
CTTTGCAACATGCTTTAGTTTCGGCAGTAGCTGCTTTGTCTTTGCAACATGCTTTGGTTTCGGCAGTAGCTGCTTTGTCTTTGCAACATGCTTTGGTTTCGGCAGTAGCTGCTTTGTCTTTACAACATGCTTTAGCTTCGGCTGTAGCCGCTTTTTCAGTACAACATGCTTTGTCTGCTTTTACCTCAGTTTTAGCTTTTGCTTTAGTTTTTGTTGCTGTTTGTGCTGTAACGTTTACCGATACAAAGATAGCCACTAACGCGAGAAGAATTAAGTTCTTTTTCATTTGACAATTTTTTAAATTAATGTTTTCCTTCGGCAAAAATCCAATTGCCGCACTTGGTATTCAATTAAAAGTATAAACAAAACTCTTGAATAGAAAGTTTTTTTAATTAAAAAGATAAATAAAACAGAAAAACATCTATTTTATGGCGATAAAAATAATGATTTCTCTGTAATTTATTCACACTTCGGATTTTTTTTTAGCTTATTTAGGAAATCTTATTCAATAAGCCGGCAAAAATCTCTTTATTGATCAGTTAGACGCTTCGTTTTTTACTGCGACTTCGTAACCAAGTTTTTCAATAGCCTTTTGCAGTTTCGCCACATCATTTTTTGCTTTTGTATAAGTAACCTTTACTGTTTTGGCATCCAGATCCACCGATAGCGCTTTAACTCCTTTCTCGAAAGCAATATTTTTCTCTATTTTTTGTTTGCATTTCTGACAATCCATCGACACCTGATACACAACAGTGGTATCGTTTGGATTTTTACCGGCAGCATACAAACTAAATTGAGAAAGTATAAATGCAATGAAAAGGATTGATTTGATTTTTAGTTTTTTCATAATGATATCTATTTTATTTAACGCTTTTTAGTCACGATTGATAGCCCAACGAAAACCAAGATAAATCTTTCGTCCATGCATAGGACCCCAAACCACCGATGCATCAAAATCATTGCTGAAAGGATGCTGCACATCGATAATCGGATTTTCCTGAACAAAGTTGGTCAGGTTCTCCGAACCGAGATAAACGGACCAGGTTCTGAAGTATTTTGTTACTTGAGCATTCATAATGGTGTAACCGCCAAACTCTTTGTCCCATAATGGCTGATTCGGATCGGGATCGGGCAAGCGTCCGCCACCGTTGAACTGTGCAGTATAATCGAACTGCCACTTTTTTAACGGTGTCTGATAAGATGCAGTTATTAAGCTCTTCGAACGACTCGTCAGTGGTTTTTCGCGCAACAGTCCGCCGATAGTTGTTTCGGCATCAGTAATACGATGTGCCAATGTCATGGTGAGGCCTTTAAGCACCTCCATATTGGCTTCCAACTGCGCACTGCTCGAATACGATTTACCACTTAAGTTAGAAAAACTAACCATATGCGGGTTCGAATCCATATCCACCACCACCTGATCAATGAAATTTGTATAATACCATTCGGCGGTAAGGCTCAATTCACGGCCAAAAAGCGGGATAAAACCTTGTGCGCTCAAACCATAATTCCAGGCCTCTTCCATTTTTATATCCGAAGCAATTGAAATTGACCTGTTGCTGGCAAGCAGAAAATTATTCTCGGCCAGAATGTTTGGCGATCGATATCCCTTGCCTGCACTGGCTCTGAAATGCAAATGGTCATTTGCATTGTATTTCAGGTGCAAGCGGGGCGTTACAAAAGCTCCATATTCAGTATTATAATCGGCACGAACACCAGCCAAAGCAATCAATTTATCATTTAAATTCAATGTATATTCTGCAAAAACTCCGGGAACAAACTCTTTACGCGGAAAAACAGAGGACTGCAACACAGTAAGAGTTTCGTTATAGTTATCGTAATTAAAACTTGCTCCGGTCGAAAGCTTGCTCTTTTCACCAAGGTTAGTCTGAAAAATTAAGTTTGCATACAAATTTCCCTGCTTGCCAACATACTGTTTATGACCATAATGAGCATCTTGCTGATGCAAGGAGCCACTCACAATAAATCCAACGCTTTTTTCGGTGGTATGATCAAAGACATAACCATTTTTCAGAAAAAACTCATACCTTTCGGTATCGATACCAATATGGTAATCACCTGTAACCTGCCCGCCCATTCTTTTTTCGGAGAGGGCACGCACAAATGCCTGCGAAACGTAATTGCCATGCGTATAATACCAACGGTTTATAAAGTTATACTGCTTTACCATAGGCATATCCATGAAATTATCATTATTTTCGTCGATAGACATGAATTCATCAGAAGCATGTACTAAAATTCCTGTAGAAAGATGTTCCGAAAGCTTAGCCGAAGCATTTACATTGGCTTCCACCCTTCCTGCATCACTCGCAAAAAGATTTGCAGCAACAATCTCACTGGTTTGAGGCTTCTTATATTCTACGTTGATCTGACCTGTAACGGCTTCGTAACCATTAATGACCGAAGCTGTACCTTTCGACACCTGAATGCTCTCCATCCACGGTCCAGGTATATAGCCTAATCCGTATGCCGAAGCAATTCCTCGCAAATTAGGAATATTCTCGGTGAGCATTTGAACATAAGTTCCTGATAATCCTAGCAATTTAATCTGCTTGGCTCCGGTTGCTGCATCGCTGTACGAAACATCGACCGATGGATTGGTTTCAAAACTTTCGGACAAATTACAACAAGCTGCTTTGCACAATTCGGTGGCTGTTATTTTTTCGGTTTGAAATACCGAAGTACGGGGTTTAATGGTTCCCAGATTTTTACTGACAACCGATACTTCCGACAACTGAATTTGTTCGCTCAGTTCTACTTTTAAAAACTCGTTAACATCGCTTACATGCAATGTATCAGGAGTAAATGCTACATTACTAAGAACGAGTAAGTTATTTCCACTTTGCAAAGGAACTGTAAATTCGCCCGAATTATCGGAAACGGTTCCCACTGTACTGTTCAACCAGTATATATTAACACCCGGTATTGGTTCTCCTTTTTTATCGGTAACTCTTCCTTTCACTGAGGCGAAAGCACATATATGAAGAAAGACCAAACTAAATAATATTAATTTAAATTTCATTTTCAAAGATATAATTGTAATTGATAAATACACAAAAAGCGCAAACAATCAACAGATTGCATGCTAAAGCCGGCAATATCAATTAAAATTAAATCAGCAGAACAGCGTTGAGATTCAGAATATCTCTTCCTGAATTTGGAATGTAATTGGGTGGAGAATGCCGAAAGGCAAAAAATGCCTCAGGCTGCTCGAAAGCAGAGAATAGATCAGTTGTAAAATAAAACAGTTGTATTTCAGACACTGAGCCGAAAGAAATATTAGTAGCTACAACTGATGGGATTTCAACTTTTAAACGCAATACATGACAACCGTTGGGGTGATGATTTATATCCGAGCAGGTAAAATCATCCGAGCTTTCGTGTGAACAATCGTTGGAATGAGAATGCTCTTTTTCATGACATGACATGAGCGCTATATTTTCTATTCCTACAACTTCACAATGATGACAACAATAATTTATAATGTTGAATCCTGTCCCAGCGAATAAAAAATACAGTCCGAAGAAAAGCGAGAATATGTATTTGATCGGCCTTTTCATGTTTACTGATTGCAAAGAAAGCTACAATTTATATTATTGTGAAATTTTTATGTTGTTTTTCAGATATTTTATAAATTATATGCTTAAATGTCCTATTTTTGTAGTCTGAAATATTTCAAACAAACAATTATGAAAAAGATTTACATCTATTTAATTATAAGCCTTGTAACATTATCGCTATTTAATTCGTGTAAACAAAAAACGATTAAAACGATAGATAAAACGGCGCAATTGACCAGTTTTTTATCGAACGACACGACCAAAGGCTCAATAAAAATTGATATTACAGTTGAAATGCCGGTTTGCCTCGACGACGAAAGGGTACTTGATTCGATAAGATCCGAAATAATCAGGAACTTGTTTGGCGATGGATATGTAACCATCTCTCATGATTCGGTTGTTAATAAATTTGCTGCCGACCTTGTTACTGAATACCGACTTGCAAACGAGCAGTTGTTGAATGAAATGGACAGCACAAGCTTTTATTCGTTCAACAACGAGCATGTACTTGAAGGTTTCTCATTGTTGAATGACGGCACCATATACTCGTATGGCATCAACCGATATGTATTCATGGGTGGAGCTCATGGATTAAGCACTTCCAACTATTTGAATTTCAATGTGAAAAATGGAAATAAAATATCAGAAAGCGACCTCTTCGCTGACAATTATATCACAAAATTATCTGAGTTGATAAAAGTACGCATTGTGGAGCAAAGTTTCGAAGACAAAAGCAATGAACCAATTCTGAGTCTGAACGATACTGATTTTTGGGTAGATGCCATAAAACCCAACGGAAATTTTTACATCACCGACGAGAGCATCAACTATGTGTACAATCCTTACGAAATCGGGCCTTACTATATGGGGCAAACCGAAGTTGTATTGCCATTTTATAGATTAGCTGAAATTTTGAAACCCAATAATATAATTAGTTATCTGATAGAAAAAGACTTAGTAAGATAGATTTGCTTTTTAAAAGAAACAGATTGAAAACCTGAAACAATTATCGAAATCCATTTCGCAACACAAGATATTGACAATTTTAATTCAAAAAAATTATGAACCTGCAAAAAGACAACCGTTTAGCCTGGGGGATTTCATTACTCGTTTTTGGTTTTATTTTCCTTTTTCGTCAGTTGGAATTTCTTCCCCCATTTGTTTCCAGTATTATTTTTGATTTTAAAAACTATCCACTTATCATTGGTGCAATTTTTCTGCTTACGCACAAAAACAAAAATATCGGACTCGTTCTGATTGCTGTTGGCGTTTTGTTTCGCCTGGCAGATATTATTCGCTGGACGCAACATCTTTCCGATTTCATTTGGCCTTTGCTTCTGATTGTTGCCGGACTTGTTTTGATTTTTGGCAATAAAAAAAGAAAGAAATAAAGTTTTGGCAATGAACATAGTTATGCTCGGTGCCGGTAATGTTGCAACACATCTTTCGAAAGCGCTTCAGCTGAAAGGACACAACATTACTCAGGTTTACAGTAAAACAGTTGCCTCGGCCAAAGCCTTGGCCGCGCAGTTAAATGCACCTTATACCACCGAAATAAACGATGTAAAACCTACAGGCGACATTTATATTTATGCATTAAAAGACAATGCATTAGAGGACGTAATACACAAGCTCGACGTTCCCAACGCCATTCATATTCATACCGCCGGAAGCGTTAGCATTGATGTTTTCGAAGATAGGGTCAGGTATTTTGGAGTAATTTACCCGATGCAAACATTCTCGAAATCGAAGGAGGTAAATTTTGAAAACATAGCGCTGATGGTGGAAGCTAATACAGAGAAGACTTTTGATACGCTATACGGTATTGCTCAGCAATTATCAAACAAATGTTACAAAATTGACTCTGGAGAACGTAAGAAAATTCATCTTTCAGCGGTATTTGCTTGTAATTTTGTAAATTACATGTACACGGTTGCCGAAGAGTTGATAGGAGAAACTAATGCTCCGTTCGATATACTGCAACCCTTAATTGCCGAAACGACTGAAAAAATAAAACATTTATCTCCTGCGAAAGCGCAAACAGGACCGGCTGTTCGAAACGATACAGCAACTATTGAGAAACATCTGAAAATGCTTGAAGACAAGCCCGAATTGCAGCAACTTTACAAAGAAATAAGTGAACTGATTTACAGAAAATCAATTGCAAATACCTAGTTTCCAAGCTGTTTATCTATCAATTCTATCTCTTTGTTTCTATTCTTAAGTTCAGTGGCGTAGTTGTTTATTGTTACAAAAGACTTTGCATCAACGATCGAATTTTGCTGAATGTACTCCAATGCTTTTTCCGAATATTCTTTCGCCTTATTAATATCGCCCGATAATTCGTAAGCAACAGCTATGTTATTCGCAAATTTGGCCTTTAATCCCGCACCTCCTTTATTCATTGCATTTTCCCAAATCTCTATGGCAGCTTTCCAGTTTTTCACATAAATGGAGTCAATACCCTGCTTCATTTTTTTGTTATTTGTGCTAAAAAAATAACGATCAGCCTTTTCCCAGTAGGGCATAAAACGTTTTACCGAGTTCTGACCCACATACAATGCTCCATCGATAATAGCGTCAGCCCTTTCGGGCAAGGCATCCCAGGCATTCTTTCTCTGAAACGATTCAGCATCCCAAAAAACAGTATCCCTGAAAGCGACAGTCCCATATTGGTCATTTCCGGGATAATGTACGCTCCATTGAGTTTCGTACCGGGCTATCAAAGCAGCATAATATGAATAATTGGTTCCATCATACAATTCTGCAATTTTATCATTCACCTTCATCCTGTCGAGCGACAATACAACATTACTGTTATACCTCTTACACAAAGCATTGATCGTATCCGGTGAGACTGGATTTATATTAAAGAAATCAGTACTTTTATTAACTGAATTCAAATGAAGCTGAACATCATTGAAAAACTCAGAGTTGGCCAATTCTTCGTAAACAACACTCAGACAATAGGTTGGCATACTATCTGTTTGCTGAATTACATTTCGGGATTTGTCATTATAATACTCAGTTTTATGTCCATAATCGGCGGGTTGAGTCACTGTATTGTTTACTATCAACAGCTGATTGGCCGAAGCGTCAAAAGTAATCTTAGCCGGTCGGAGCACATCAAGGCTTGTGTATAGCATGGTCGTACACGAACACAATAATGTCATCGAAAGTAACAGAATTATTTTTGCTGAATTTTGTGTTTTCATCTTTGATACATAAAAATTGTAAAATTCGTCTATATTGTTAGTTCAAGATTATCGTAAGAGAGAAACATGTTTTCGGGCAATGTTTTCTGAATGTCGTTATGCATACCCAAATCGTGACTGAAATGCGTAAAATAAGTTCTCGTTGCTCCAATTTGAGTGGCAATACCAATGGCTTCGCTCAACGAAATATGTGAAATATGTTCATTGATTCTGAGCGCATTCAGAATGAGCACATCCAAACCTTTAAGCTGTTCAATGGTTTGGTTCGAAATCGTTTTCACATCCGTCAGATACGCCACATTAGCAATTCTGAAACCCAAAACAGGTAACTTAGCATGCATCACTCTCAACGGTTTCACTACCGTACCGCACACATTAAAATCATCCTTTTCATTTATCTCGTGTAAATGAATCGTAGGAACTCCCGGATAAGGATGATCGGAAAACGCATAGTGTAAATTACTCCTGATCACCCCCAAAACCCGTTTTTCGGCATACACATTACATTCGCCGAGTGGCCGCACATCATCCAAGCCACCAATATGATCGTAATGCTCGTGTGTTATTAAAATCCCATCAATCTCCTTAGTGCCGGTTCTCAGAAACTGCTGACGCAAATCGGGTCCGCAATCGATAAGAAGCCGGGCATTCTCATTTGTTACTAAAATTGAAGCTCGCAAACGTTTATCTTTCTCATTCTCCGACCTGCAAACGGCACATTCGCAGCCTATCAATGGAACTCCGGTTGATGTTCCTGTTCCTAAAAAAATAATTTTCATCTAAAATTATTGTTATTCTCTACAGATTCATTCTTATTCTCCAATTGCCCGGATATAAATTATTCGTTCTGTTGCCCAGGTTTTTCACCCAACCCAATGCCTGATTCTGAAACAATACAAGCACGTAACCTGTTTTCGAATCCGGTAATAATATCGATTCTTTTTTCAAAAACGAAATAGCGTCTCCGTAATCAAGGTCAGCACATGCTAGGTTTTCGGTATTCAATGCTTTCGAAAGTGCCAGTTGGGCAGCCGGAATAAAGTCTTTGCCTTTTAGCTCGGCCATTAGCAATCCACTTTCAACACATTTCAGCCTGTTATTCAGAAACATAAATTCATTTAACCTGTCGGTTTGATAAGCCCTTATGTAATTATTATCGTTAATATACGTATAATTCTCCGAACTCGTCAGTTGAAATTGCATTTCATTTTGCTTAACAAATTTTATGCCTTTCTTTAATTCTGCTTTAATTTGTTTCGA
>CAYMHE010000094.1:0-1673 GCA_964390175.1 uncultured Paludibacter sp. | reverse complement strand
TTTCCACCGGGAGCAGCACATAAATCCAACACAGTGTCGGCATCCGGAAAATGCTGTTCCACCACCTGAGAAAGAAACATCGAGCTGGCTTCCTGCACATAATACACGCCTGCATGAAACAACGGATCGGCCGTAAACAAGGGTCTTTCGTTCAGATAATATCCTTTGTCGCACCATGCCACTTTTTCGGCAGAGGGCATGTAATCCATCTTATCATTTATCCTGATGCTTGTGGGCGCTAACTGCTGCAGCGCATTTTCGAATGCAGGATACTCCTCTTTTAAAATAGCTTTAGTACGTTCAATAAAAATAGGCGGAAGATTCATTCAGCAATTGTTAAGTATAGAATACAAAAGTATAATTTTTCATCCATTTGCGACCTTAAAACAAATGAAAATAACAAGCAAAGGACTAATTAATTCAAAAAAAAACAATAACAAGAAATAAAAAAGTGAGCTGTTCGTTTACAATGCTTTCAGCAATTTATCAATTGTTTCCTTATATTCTGCCTCGCTTAAATACGTTTTTTGAGGATTCATTTCGAACACACTGCCAAAACTAAGCCCATCTTTATATTTGGGGACAATATGAAAATGCAGATGCGACAGTTTATCGGAATAGGCACCATAATTTATTTTCACCGGCGAAAATGCTTTATGAATGGCTTCAGCCACTTTGCACACATCGGCCATAAAAGCATTCCGGTCTTGTTCCGAAAGCTCGAATAATTCGTTCACATGATCTTTATACGCCACCACACAACGACCAGGGTAACTTTGTTCTTTAAACAAAAAAACTGATGACACGCTTAAATCGCCAATGTGTATCATCAATTCTTTTTGTAGTTCATTCCGCTGGCAATACAGGCAATCGTTTGTATTTTGCATTTTGTTCTGTTGTTTTTTGATTATTTATTCCATAAAAAAAGCAGTGTAAATAAAATACTTCACTGCTTTTAAATTTTTTTTCCAGTTTTCAAATCAGGATTTACTTTCATCTAAAATTCTGAGTGCAATATCCAGAATCTGAGTATCATCCAGCATTACCAAACCACCATCAGGCCCCGGTTCAATATGCACTCCACAGCTTTTTCCATCTTTGTAGTTATGTCCTCCGAAATAATTACGTACCGTTTCTTTTTCCAGACCAAGTTCTTCGGCAATCTTGGTCATACTCCCACTTGGAAGCGAATCCTTTACTTTTCGTAATTCGTTAAATGTTATCGTTTTCGTCATGACTGTAAGTATTAGAATTGTGAGTAATAATATGATTTTATTAGGTGCTATAAACTTAGTGTATTCAATTGAATTGACAAAATTATTTCACAAATATTTAATATAAAATTTTAGTTTTGAAATGCATAAAATTATATTATTTTGAAAAACAATCTTTTATGATTTTCACCCGATCAGAACGCATCATCTGGTTTGCACTTATATTTTCCCGGTTTCATTTAAAACTGCATACTCTTTGTAGAATTCAACGATTGTTTCTATCCCTCTGAAAAACAATTCGACAGGGAAATTTTCGTTGGGTGAATGAATGGCATCCGATTCGAGTCCGAATCCCATCAAAATTGGCTTCACATCGAGTACTTTTTCGAACACCGGAACAACTCCGATACTTCCACCCCGGCGAACCGGCAAAGGACGGATGCCAAATGTTTTTGTGTA
>CAYMHE010000093.1:0-9953 GCA_964390175.1 uncultured Paludibacter sp. | reverse complement strand
TGGTTATTTGTGTAAACGAAGATGGAACACAGAGTGCAATTACAAAAATAATGGTGATCAATTAATTTTTAAAGCGAAATGGATAAAAGAGTAAAGTGGGTTGATTACGCTAAAGCAATATCAATTTTTTTTGTAGTGCTATTGCATGCCGGTATTCCAGATCCCGGGAAAGGTCTTGTACGTGTATTCCTTATCCCTCTATTTTTTTTTCTATCAGGTATTTTTACTAATCCTCATAAATATCCGAGCTATATAACATTTATCAAGCAAAAGGGAATTAGAATTCTAATTCCTTATTTTTTTTTCAATTTTATAACTTATCTGTTTTGGTTGTTGATTGGACGACATTATGGCTTGGATTCTGAATTTAATGATAATCCGGTAGAACCGATTTTTGGGATATTGTATAGTACTTCAACGTGGATGAAACACTATGTCCCTCTTTGGTTTCTGGCCTGTTTGTTTATGGTTGAATCAATCTATTATTTTGCTTTTCGTAAAATTAAGAGACTTGATGTAAAGCTTATTTTATTGTTTCTATTTGGTGTCTTAGGCTATTTGAATTATATATATAATCCCTATCCTTTGCCCTGGAGTATAGATATTGCTTTACCGATGATAGTTTTTTATGGTGTAGGATCTTTATTAAAAAATCCATTATTAAAAATGGACAAAAATGTATTTAGATACTTACTCTTGTCAATTTTGTCTTTTGCTGTCGTTTTTTTGATGTATGAGGTAAACGCTGAGGTTAAGGTATTTATTAATGTTTATGGTAACTACGTCTACTTTTTCATAGGGGCATTTGCCGGAATTCTCTTCTCAGTATCAATGCTTAAAATGCTGGATATTTATCTAAAATCAGTAAGATTTTTGCAGTTTATTGGCGAAAATACGCTGATAATTCTGGCATTACATTTAATAGCTGGCAGTGTTGTTAAGGCTGTATCGTTCTATATTCTTGATTTACCAATGTCAATATACGAAATAACATGGGTTAAAATTGTATATGGTTTATTATCAATAATTATCCTTATTCCGGTGATGCTGTTTTTTAATAGATTCCTGCCGTCTTTAATCGGAAAGTCAAAAGCGTAATTATGAAGCCAGCTTGGAAGAAAATACTTTCCTTTTTTTTGTTTATTCTTACAGCTACCTTGTGGTCGGGTGTTTTCTTTATTCTACCTGAATTTGTCGACAATCCGAGTAATGGTTTTAATGGATTCATCATTATTGCATTCCACTGGTCTTTAGTCCTTTTTGCAACCTTTTTTCTGCTTTATGCAGCGGCTGCAAATAAGTATGTTTTCGCTGTTTTTTTCCCATTGTTTTCGTTGTTGGGGGCTGTACTTGCATTTTACAGGTACGCCTACAAAGCGACATTAACTCCGATGCTTATTGATGCTTCTCTTCACAACGATTTAGGCACAACGCTCGATCTGATTTCTCCTGAACTTATTGTTTATGTGCTTTTGAGCGTGATTGTATCAGTGTTTTTTGTGCGTTTCAGGTTTAAAAAAGTAGTGCCTGATAAATGGTGGTTACATTTTTTTGTTGCGATCATATCGTTGGGAGTGTTTTTTAATCTGAACAACAGAGTGAAAACGAGCATATTTCAGCGTTTTCCTTTTTCTGTTTATTTTAATGTTTCTGAATACAACAAATTACATCTTAAAACGCCCCGGGAGAGAATAAGTCCCGATTCTGTTTTGAATGAGCAATTTACGGATTCACTGACTGTGGTGTTTGTGCTGGGTGAGTCTTTGCGTGCCGATCATTTGAGGCTAAATGGTTATCACAGACAAACTAATCCATTTTTAAGTAAAACAAAAAATATTCATTCTTTGGGGAATGTTTACTCTGAATATACAAATACCAACCGAAGTTTACCTCACATTCTTACGCGTGCCGATAGCGCTAATACTGAAGTTGCATTTACCGAACAATCATTTATCTCGTTGTTCAGGCAATGTGGGTATTCTACTTCATGGATATCCAATCAGGATCCGGCAGAAACTTATGTTGATTTTATAAATGAATGTGACACTGCTATTTATGCTCATCCCGAAAAGTCGGTGTATAATTATAACAATTGGTTAGATGAAGATTTACTCATTCATGCAAAACAAATTTTATCGAAGGGGAATAGCCGTAATTTAATTGTTTTACACACTATTGGTAGTCACTGGTACTACAATAATCATTTTTCGAAAAAATGTGAGTTGTTCAGGCCGATCACTCCGAGCAGAATCATTGCGCAGTGTACGAGCGAGGAGATTGTTAATTCGTACGACAATACAGTGGTTTACACCGACTATTTTCTACATCAACTTATAAGTGTTTTGAAGAATAAAAATGCACTCATGATTTATTTGTCCGATCATGGTGAAGTTTTGGGTGAGGATGGAATGTGGCTGCACGCCGGAGATCATATTGCGTCGAAAAATCCGGCATGCATTGTTTGGTATTCTGATACTTTTGCAAAAAAATATCCCGATAAAGTGACTTCGGTGGCAGCTAATAAGGCTAATCGCTTAAGAACTGATTTTTTATTCCACAGCATTCTTGATGGAGGTGAAATTCCAACAAAACTTATTCGGGAGGATTTGAATATTTTTGGTGCCCAATAATTATTTCCTGTTGATCAGGTTCATAAACTCTTCGCGTGTTTTTGCTTGCTGAAAAACACCGGTAAAGTCGGACGTAGTAGTGATCGAATTTTGTTTTTGTACCCCACGCATTTGCATGCAAAGGTGTTGTGCTTCGAGAATTACCATTACACCGAGTGGATTGAGCGTGTTTTGGATGCATTCCTTGATCTGAGTGGTCATGCGTTCCTGTACTTGCAGTCGACGGGCGTAAACTTCTACAACACGTGCTATTTTACTCAGTCCGGTAATTCTATGGTTAGGAATGTAGGCGATATGTGCTCTGCCGAAAAAAGGCAACATATGATGTTCGCACATTGAGTAAAAGTCAATGTCTTTTACAATTACCATTTGACGGTAATCCTCCGTAAACATGGCCGAGCGCAATATCTCTTCCGGATCTTGTTCGTATCCGTTCATTAAAAATTGCATTGATTTCGACACTCGTTCAGGTGTTTTCAGTAGGCCTTCACGCTCAGGATTTTCGCCAATAAGGTTTATAATTTCGCGATAATGTTGGGCAATTTTGGCAGTTTTTTCTGCATCGAAAGGCACGGGCTGATTTATGTTGAAATCCATTGATTAAATTGCTTGTAGAGCGTTGTTTAAAATTAGTTTTGTTGAAGGACAGGGTTTTATAAGTTTACGGTGTCTTTCACTGTGTAGGTTTCGCTACGCAGATTAGGAAAGGCATCTATCAAAATTGATCTGAACTCCTGCGCTTCTTTGTATGTTTTGAAATCACCTACTCTCACTTTCCAGAATGGCGATGTATAGTTCAGGTATACAGGTAAATCCGGAAATTCTTCACGCAGTGTTTTTTCAATTTTAAATGCATCAGCTTTGGCAGTACGTTGTGCATTGCTCGAAAAAACCTGAACCCTGTAACCGCTTGTTGTTTGAGTGCTTTGAACTTCAGAAGTTGCCTTTCGGTTGACAACGGCAAGTGCAATCTTTTCGTCCTGATACATTTTTACCGTAGCTTTACTTGCCGAGTCTACAGTTGCTAAAACATCGAAAATATTCTGTTTTGCAGCATTTTCTGTCTCTTGCGCTGCAAGCGAAACAAAGAAAAATATTGAAAAAAGTATTATGCTGAATCTGTTCATGTTTTGTAATATTTTGAGTGCAAAGTTATAAAATGTTGGCGGTTCAACGAATTTTTTGGTCAATTTATTCATTTAAAGTGGTTTTCTTCGCTTTGGCATTGTGCCTGTATTCGGATTGTTTTTTGACTGCTTGTTTTTGAAAAAAGAAATTTCACGGTTTTATCTCTTAAATGTTTATCTTTGTTCCATATTTTAATCGCGATTTTAAAATGATACCGAAAGTTGTAATTATAGTTGCAGGCGGAAAGGGCGAACGCATGAAAGCGGTTGTTCCCAAGCAATTTCTCGAAATAAAGGGCAGACCCATTTTAATGTATACTCTCGAGGTATTCCATAATTTCGATCCTGAAATTCAAATTGTTCTTGTTCTTCCAGCCGATCAAATTGATGTTTGGAAATCGCTTAGCAAAAAACATGCCTTTACGCTTACGCATACAATTGAATGTGGTGGATCCACTCGTTTTCATTCGGTAAAAAACGGTTTGACGGCTGTTTCAATTCCTTCGCTTGTTGCAGTTCACGATGGCGTTCGTCCATTGGTAAGTGTTGAGACCATCAGCGCTTGTTTTGATGCAGCATCGGAATATGGTACAGCAGTGCCTGTAATTGATGCGATCGACAGTATCAGAAAAATAACCGAAAACGGTAGTGTTTCTGCAAATCGTTCGGAATATAAATTTGTACAAACACCTCAGGTTTTTGATGGGGAATTATTAATAAAGGCTTATAAACAAGATTTTTCGGAGTGTTTTACTGACGATGCTTCTGTGGTGGAAGCTATGGGAGCGAAAATGCATCTTGTCGCAGGCAATCGTGAAAATATAAAGATAACTACCGAAATGGATTTGATTCTTGCCAACCAATTGATGAAGTGACAACAATGCCGGAAAAGAGTAAAATACAATACCTTGACATTTTGCGCACATTGGCTACAATTGGTGTAATTATTATTCATACTTCAAGTCCGGTGCTGAATATGGCTTATGGTCACAGCATGAGTGAATGGTGGGTGGGAAACATTTTTGACAGTGCCTCCAGGTTTGCTGTTCCTTTGTTTTTGATGCTCAGTGGCGCTACTTTGCTTGGAAAAGAGTATCCGTTAGCAGTATTTTTCAAAAAAAGAATGATGCGCGTGCTTGTTCCTTTCCTGTTTTGGTTGTTTGTGTATTGGGTGTACCGTTGGTTAATGCTTCTTCCTCAGCAACAACCACAAAAGTTGGACGAAATCATTCAGTGGGCTGTCAAACTATTCCTTGACGAAGGCATCTCGAAGCACTTTTGGTACATTTATATGATAATATTTATTTACCTTTTCATCCCTTTTATAGGAAAGGTGGTTCGAAAAGCCAGTGAAAAGCAATTGTTCTTTGCTTTATTGGCCTGGATGCTGCTGTGTTTTACCACAAGTTCGATGAATTTGAGTTTTTATAAATGGACAGGCGATTATGAATATAAACTCTTAGGTTATTTGCAATACAGTGGTTTTGTCGTACTTGGCTATTTTCTGAATAAGGTGGAAATAAAGTTTAGTAAGCGGCGTCTTGTTGCCGGGGTCACCTATGTGTTGAGTGTTGTTTTTTGCGCATTGGCTGCTTACTATATGAGCAAATCTGATGGTCGACTGAATCTGAAAGTTTACAGTTATTTTTCAATCAATACAATTATTCAGGCAGTTGCCATTTTTGTGTTGATAAAAGGTATTGTTACTGAAAACAACTTTCTTTCGAAAATATGTTCAATAATAAGTGATTATAGTTACGGTATTTACCTTGTGCATATTATCATTATCGGAGTGCTTTTCCGAAATGGCATTTACTGGTCTTTTGCACATCCTATCGTTTCTTTACCGTTGTTATTGTTAATGGTTTTGTTAAGTTCAATGATTGTCATATTTTTTATACGAAAAATCCCGGGAGGGAAATATATTTCAGGCTGATTAAACAAAAAAAGTTCCGATTTATGGATTTCTCGATGCAGGACATAAAATATCTTCCCGGTGTGGGGCCAAAAAAAGCAGCGCTTTTGGCTTCGGAACTTGGCATCCGTTCGATAGAAGATTTGTTGCGCCATTATCCATACAAATATGTCGACCGAAGCAGGTTTTATTACCTTCACGAACTCACCGAAGACATGCCATTTATACAGGTGAAAGGGCAGATTTTGAAGTTTGAGAAATTAGGAGAAGGACGAAGTCAGAGATTAACAGCTGTGTTTACCGAAGGAAAAGGAACGCTTGAGCTTGTTTGGTTCAAAGGCATAAAATTTATTCTTGAGAAATATAAAACGGGACTCGATTATGTTGTTTTTGGAAAACCTACAGCGTTTAATGGCCGATACAGTTTGGTGCATCCCGAAATAGATTTGGTTACGCAGCTGCCTCCCGCTGAGCTGATGGGCTTACAGCCTTTCTACAATACCACAGAGAAAATGAAAAGTGGTTTTTTGAATTCGAAAACGATACAGAAGATCATTTTTCCATTGATAAAAAACCTCCAAAACGGTATTCCTGATTCGCTTCCGGCTTATATGCTGAAACGATTTTCATTGATGAATCTGACCGATTCATTGATAAATGTTCATTTTCCAAAAAATGCAGACGCACTTAATAAGGCTCGTCAACGCTTGAAGTTCGAAGAGCTTTTCTATATTCAACTCAGTATTTTAAGGCAAACCAAATGGCGCGAGCAGAACTTTAAAGGTTTTGTTTTTGCGCAGATTGGTCACTATTTTAATGCTTTTTTTAGCCATTATTTACCTTTCGAACTTACCGGTGCGCAAAAGCGGGTGTTGCGCGAGATTCGCAAGGATGTAGGTTCGGGCAAACAAATGAATCGTTTGTTACAAGGAGATGTTGGTAGTGGTAAAACCCTGGTGGCACTTATGGCTATGCTCATGGCTGTCGACAATGGTTTCCAGGCAGCTATAATGGCGCCTACCGAAATTTTGGCCAGCCAGCATTTCGAAACGATACACAAAATGCTTGGTGATATAGGAGTGAAGGTGGCTTTGCTTACTGGCTCTACCCGTCCTAAAGCACGTGAAGAAATACATGAAAAACTTCGCTCGGGCGAATTGAATATTCTGATTGGCACACATGCTTTGATCGAAGATACGGTGCAGTTTACGAACCTTGGGTTAGTAGTTATCGACGAACAGCACCGCTTTGGGGTGGAGCAGCGTTCAAAGCTGTGGAAAAAGAATCATCAGCCACCTCATATTCTTGTGATGACGGCCACTCCAATTCCGCGTACTTTGGCCATGACACTTTATGGCGATCTGAGCGTGTCGGTGATAGATGAACTTCCTCCTGGTCGAAAACCGATTCAAACCTATCATTATTATCAGAATAAACGTCAGGGACTGAATCAGTTTATTGCAAAACAGGTAAATGCCGGCCGCCAGGTTTACATTGTATATCCGCTGATACAGGAATCGGAAAAAATGGATTTGCAGGATCTCGAAAATGGTTACAATTATATCAGCGAAACTTTTCCCGACTACAAAATTTGTAAGGTACATGGTAAACTGAAAAATGCTGAAAAGGAGTTTCAAATGCAGAAATTTGTATCGGGCGAAGCGCAAATAATGGTGGCTACCACGGTAATAGAGGTTGGAGTTAATGTTCCTAATGCTTCGGTTATGGTTATTGAAAATGCCGAACGTTTTGGTTTGTCGCAGTTGCACCAATTGCGCGGACGGGTAGGTCGTGGTGCCGATCAGTCTTTCTGTATATTGCTCACCGGGTTTAAACTTGCTTCTGAAACCCGCAAACGGATGGAAATTATGGTGCGCACCAACGATGGATTTGAAATTTCGGAAGCCGATTTGCAACTCAGAGGTCCGGGCGATTTGGAAGGAACAATACAAAGTGGTTTACCGTTCGAACTTAAAATAGCTAATCTTGCTCAGGATGGAAAAATGCTCGAAATTGCACGCGGTGCAGCTATGGAAATACTTGAAGATGATCCTTCACTCGAAAAGACAGAAAACCGGGTTTTACTGACTCAACTCAGAAAATTAAAAACGAATACATTAAATTGGGGAGTAATAAGTTAAATAATCAGAACATATTTTGACTTATTGACACATTTTCTTATTTTTGGAATCTCTTTACTTTATTTCCGTTCTTTTTACGATTAGAATTATGGAAAAAACACTTGTTATTATCAAACCCGGAGCTATTCAAAGGGAATTGGTCGGTGAAGTTATAACCCGTTTCGAACGAAAAGGGTTGCAATTGTGTGGTATTAAAATGATCCAACTTTCAAATGAAATTTTATTGGAACATTACGCACATTTAGCCGACCGTCCATTTTTTAAACGTATTGTGGATAGCATGATGATTACACCGGTTATTGTATGTTGCTGGAAAGGAATTAATGCAGTGGAAATTGTACATGCAATGGCAGGGAAAACAAACGGACGAGAAGCCCTTCAAGGTACTATTCGTGGCGATTTCAGTGTAAGTGTTCAGGAAAACATAATCCATACGTCGGATACGGTTGATAATGCTAAAGAAGAATTAAACAGGTTTTTTCAAGATGTTGAGATCTTTGAATACAACCGAAACAATATTGGATTCATTTATGCGAATGATGAATTGAAGTAGATGTGTTAAGAATCTATATTGTTTATACCATTTATTCATTCTCCGGAATAGTAGAACTCCGGCAATAAGCAAAGATTTAAAATGCAGTTTTCACGCAAGATTATAACATTACTAATTCTATCATTTTCGTTGTTGAGCGTAAAGGCTCAGGCTCCTTTCAATAACTCTCTTCTTTTTAAAAAAGATTCTGCTAACATTTATAAGGAAATGTTGAACGATCATTCGGATGACCTTATGGAAAATCATCCGGCTGATGATATTTATAACAATATCTGGACTCCCGACCGACTGAATCCTTACAAAATACCTATCGATAGTTTACCCGATACAGTCCGGATAGATTGCAGTAAATTTCATGTTCCTGTTCCGGGCTTGATTACTTCTGATTTTGGTCCGCGTCGTTATCGTTATCATTACGGCACCGATTTGCGTATCAATATAGGTGATTCGGTACTTTCGGCCTTCGATGGTAAAGTGCGAATCATCGATTATGAGGCAAGAGGTTATGGCCATTATGTTGTAATTCGTCATAACAATGGACTTGAAACAGTTTATGCGCATCTGTCGCAAGTGCTTGTAACGCTCGATCAGAATGTGAAAGGAGGCGAATTAATTGCTTTAGGTGGTAATACAGGACGTTCAACAGGGCCTCATTTGCATTTTGAGATGCGCTATCTTGGCAATGCATTAAACCCGGCCAGTATTGTGAACTTCTATACGGGTAAGGTGCATAACGATACCTATCAGATTACTAAACGGAAATCGTTTTATTATCAGCATGAGGTACGAAAACAGACGGCTGCCAGATACTATAAGGTGCGTAAAGGCGATACTTTAGGGCATATTGCATTGCGGCACGGAACTAGTGTGAAATCAATTTGTAAGTTGAATAAAATCAAAACCAACACAAAACTCCAACCCGGACAAAGAATTAGGATTAAATAATTGCATTATCATATTTCGTTAAAAACCCGAATACAATGAATCAGTTACAATTCCCACTCAATTTTACTTTCAGAATAACAACACTGAGTAATGATTTTGTAGCTCAGGATGTCAATGGCAATACTGTGGCTTATGTTCGTCAGAAAATGTTGAAGCTGCTTGAAGAAGTGCAGGTTTTCAATAACGAGAGTCGTTCGGAGGTCAATTACATTATCCGTGCGAATCGCTGGCTCGATTTTACTGCTACTTACACCTTCACTAGCCGCATGGGCTACGAGATTGGTAGAATAGTCCGAAAGGGCTGGGCATCGCTATGGAAAGCTCATTATGAAATTCTCGACGATAAACAGCAGTCTGATTTTGTGATTCGCGAAGAGAATCCATGGGCGAAAATTTTCGATTCAATGCTTGGCGAAGTACCTTTTTTAGGCCTTCTTTCGGGTTATTTATTTCACCCGGCTTACATAGTTATGCGTCCCAATGGATCGGTGGTGGTTCGTTTGGTAAAAGAACCTTCCTTTTGGGGTCGAAAGTTTACGGTTTCAAAATTGGCTGAGCTTAAAACAGATGAAGAAGAAAGAGTTGTGCTTGGCTTGATGATGCTTATCCTTCTCGAGCGGCAAAGAGGATAGTCGTTTCGTG
>CAYMHE010000092.1:0-10464 GCA_964390175.1 uncultured Paludibacter sp. | reverse complement strand
GCGATATCAATCAATTATACGATTTTTTTCCAAAAGATATTTCGGAAGTTGTGACATACATTGAGCGGATATACGAAATACAGCTTAAATATGCATTTTTGTTTTCTAACTTCTATATTTTTTTTCAGCAATACCCTAAATATAAAGCCACTGAAGAAGATTTTTTTATAAATAGAATGAAGATAATGCGCGAAGCACTGGAAAAATTAGTAGAGAAAAAATACCTCTATCCTGCCGGCTGCGAGCACAATTACGATTTACTTGTAAAAAACACCTGGCTTATTCTTTCAGGCTGGTATGGCTTTTCGATGATATTTAAAGATACAAAGTACGCAATCACCAAAGAAGAATTTTTCCTTTCTATTTGGAACATGTACGTATACCATTTAACTGAATCAGGAAAAGAAATCGTTCGAGAATCATATGCTGATTTATTTGAAAAATAACTGTATATCTTATGTTCATTGATTTAAACCAAAATAAAATGAAAGTTTTTGTTTTTATATTGACAATTATTTCTGCATTAATTATAAATATAAATGCACAAACAGTAAAATATGCACCAGCCTGGTTTGGCCCCAACGCCAATCCTGTACCCGAATTTACCGATGGGCGTATTCCTGCTAAAACCACTGTTAGCCTTATGGGCGATTATTACTTTGGATATGGCGATGAAACAAAAAACGGCTATTTTAAAATTGAAATTCCGCTTGTTTCGGAACGCGTCTCGTTTAAAATATGGTCGACTGTATTTGAACACTATAAAGTTACACCTTAACTAAGCGCTCACAGACAAATGAATGGCAATCTCACAGGAAAATCAAATGGAGATTTCTATGTGCAAACCCGTATTTCATTATTAAAAGAAAAGAAATATGCACCTGCAATAATTCTGAACTCCACTTTAAAAACAGCTTCGGGAACAAATTTTAATGAACGACGCTACTTTGATACGCCCGGATATTATTTTGATGTTGAATTTGCGAAATCGATGCATACAAAGGGAAAATTTATAAACGAACTACGCGCAGTTGGCAACCTTGGTTTTATGTGTTGGGAAACAACAGGAAGCCGGCAAAACGATGCGCCTATGTATGGTGCAAAAATAATTGCAGGAAACCAAAACTGGAAATTAGACAACACACTTTCGGGCTATTGGGGATGGATGCACACAAGCTCAACTTATGGAGCCGATTACGGGGATGCTCCGCTGGTTTATGCTGCAAAACTCACAATTATGAGAAGTAAGATGGATTATTTTGCACAATATCAGTATGGAATTAATGATTTTCAATATCATCAACTTAGACTTGGTATCAATTTTCCGATAGAAAAACTGACACCAAAATTTTAAATAAATCTGCCCCCAACCCCCTAAAGGGGGAATTGAGCAAGTACAAAATTATTTTAAAAAAAACAATGAATCAAGAAAACAAAACTAACATCAACTCCCCCTTTAGGGGGTTGGGGGGCAGGTCAGCATACGAGATTATGGCTCCGGCCGGATCGTGGGAAAGTTTATCGGCAGCCATTAAAGCAGGTGCCGATTCGGTATATTTTGGTATTGAAAAACTAAATATGCGCAGCAAATCGAGCAGTAATTTTACAACAGAAGATTTACGCGAAATTGTACGTATTTGCAAGGAAAATAACGTTAAAAGTTATCTGACGGTCAACACTATTCTCTACGATAACGACTTGACTTTGATGCGCGAAATAATTGATGTAGCCAAAGAAGTGCAGGTTTCTGCCATTATTGCTGCAGACGTTTCGGCTTTGATGTATGCCAATTCAATAGGTGTAGAAGTGCATTTATCCACTCAATTGAATATTTCTAACGTTGAAGCATTGAAGTTTTACGCACAATTTGCCGATGTTGTTGTGCTGGCGCGTGAACTGAATATGGAGCAGGTTGCCGAAATTTATCAGGCCATTATTACGGATAATATCCGGGGCAAAGGCGGTGAATTAATCCGCATCGAAATGTTCTGCCATGGCGCATTGTGTATGGCTGTTTCGGGTAAGTGTTATCTCAGTCTGCACGAAAAAAATGTATCGGCCAATCGCGGTGCCTGCAACCAGATTTGCCGCCGGGGTTATACGGTGAAAGACAAAGATTCGGAAATTGAACTCCAAATTGATAACGAATACATTATGTCGCCTAAAGACCTTAAAACAATTGGTTTTATCGACGAAATGCTCGCAGCCGGAGTACGCGTTTTCAAAATTGAAGGTCGTGCGCGTGGTGCCGAATATGTAAAAACAGTAGTAGGTTGTTACAAAGAAGCCATTGAATCGGTGCTGAACGGGACGTTTACTGACGAGAAAAAGGAAGATTGGAACCTTCGCCTTAGCAAAGTATTTAATCGCGGATTTTGGAACGGCTATTACCTCGGACAGCGTCTTGGCGAATGGAGCAACAACTATGGTTCCGAAGCAACACATAAAAAAATATATGTGGGTAAATGTACCAACTTCTTTCAAAAACTGGGTGTGGCCGAGTTTTTATTGGAAGCGCAATACCTTGAAGTGGGCAACGAAATACTGATTACCGGCGAAACTACCGGCGCATACGAAGATACAGTAAAAGAAATGCGTGTAAAACTCGAACCGGTGGATAAAGTAGAAAAAGGAACATATTTCTCCATGAAAACCAACGAGCTGATACGGCGAAATGATAAGTTATTCAAGATAGTTCCAACGGAACATGCAACAAAAAAAGCGGATCAATTATGATCCGCTTTTTCTATTATAAAAACCTGCATAAACCTAAAATTTTATTATCTCCAACTCGGCTTACCCATTCCATTACGCATCATAAAGCGGTAAAATCCTGAGTAACTTCCAAAGCCCAAACGCTTCGACACTTGCTTCAAATCTTTCTTTGAACTTTTTAGTAAATCAGTAGCCATAAGCAAAACATAAGCTTCGGTAAAATCAGTGTATTTCATACCCGTAAGTGTAAATACCGTAGTACACATATCTGATCGTTGAATGCCAAGTAATTTTGCATGAAAGTGACCTGAATGTAAGCCGCGTTGGTGCAGATTATTCACAAAAGCATCCAGAAAAGCACTACCCGTAGGGCAAAAACCAGTTGTAGGTACTTCTATTGAACTGTCGGCCTCCAAAGTTTCGGGTTGATTCATATTAATATACAAATCAGCTGGTTTGTACTGTTTAAATGTTGCATTCATACATCATTATTTAAGGCAATTACCCTGCAAAAATAGTAATAATTTTCATTGAAAATAGCAAAGTATGAATTTAAATATTGCGGTTCGTATATTATTGACAATATCCGAAAGTTAGGAAATTGCGAATGATATATCAATGGCAACTTCCGAAAGATCGGATATTGCTGTTTAGTACTCAGTGGCACTTTCCGAAGTCTCGGAAAGTGCTAATGATATATCATTAGCAATATTCGAAGCATCGGAAATTGCGGTTAATATATCATTGGTAATATAATAAAATAGTTATTAGCAAAAATATGATAGTAGAAGTTTATTAATAAACATTATTCACTTAAGCTTTCATTCCGATTATTATTCCCAATAGATTTTTCTAGCTCTTTTATACTATCAGCCACAGGTAGCTTTTCAGGCATTGTTCCCCCAGGTTCTTGAATAGTTTACAGCACTTTTGCATCTACTTCAAAATGATACCATCCCGTGCTAATCCACTAAATGGCTATTTATGATTTCTCCACTATTAATTAAAAATACCTGTTAAAATGAGTTATTCATTCAAACAGGTATTTATATACTATTAGTTTTCAAAAGACTTAGCTCATCTCCAACATTCTCAAAATAGGTTTCACTGCTTTCACTCTCACTTCTTCGTCTACCAAAATTTCAGGAGTTTCGTTCAATAAGCATTTATAGAGTTTTTCGAGTGTATTCAGGCGCATAAAATTACATTCGTTGCAGGCACATGTGCTGTCATTCGGAGGCACAGGAATAAACTCTTTGTTAGGGTTTTTCTTTTGCATTTCGTGAATAATTCCACTTTCGGTGGCTACTAAAAATGATTTTTTATCCGAATTTATTGTATAATTAAGCAAAGCCTGAGTGCTTCCAATAAAATCGGCCATCAGCAGCAACGGACGTTTACATTCGGGGTGCGCCAATACTTCTGCTTCGGGGTGCTCAGCTTTTAGTTTCACCAGCTTTTCAACAGAGAATTGCTCGTGTACATGGCATGCTCCGTCCCATAATAACATATCGCGGCCGGTTACACTGTTGATATAATTTCCGAGATTTCTATCCGGTCCGAAAATTAATTTCGCATCTTTGGGGAACTGATCCACAATTTTCTTGGCATTGGTCGACGTTACCACCACATCGGTGAGCGCTTTTACGGCTGCTGTGGTGTTTACGTACGAAATAACTGTGTGATCAGGGTGTGCCTTTGTAAATGCTTCAAATGCGTCAGCAGGACAGCTGTCGGCCAACGAGCAGCCGGCTTCCAGGTCGGGCACCAATACTTTTTTTTGTGGCGAAAGAATTTTAGCTGTTTCGCCCATGAAATGAACGCCACAAAGTACAATGATATCGGCATCTGTTTTGGCAGCCCATTGAGCCAATGCCAGACTATCGCCAATCACATCGGCTATATCCTGTATATCGCCCATTTGGTAGTAATGAGCCATAATAACGGCATTCTTTTCTTTTTTCAATCGGTTGATTTCCGATATAAGTTCTGATTTATTCATTTGAATTTTTTTAATTTCATTGTTTTCAAACAAAACATTATAATTATTCTTCTAAATTTTTACAAAAACTCTATTGAAGATAATAATAGTGTGTTCATAAGGTTGATAAAAATATTGATAAAAACTTGTGTAATTAGTTATTGATTGTAAGTGCTGACTCTATCAACAAAAAAATATTTGATTTTAATTGAAAAACAAATAAATACTAACTTTATCAACATATTGTTTATAACTGCAAAGTTAGAAACTTTTCTTCAAGTACTGTGCTCATAACCTTAAAAATGGCGTTAAAAAGTAAGGCTAAAAAAAGTGCTAACTAATTTGTTTATATCAAAACAAGTGATATAAGGAGATAGTTTTCGGTTTTGATGCATTAAGTTTTAATATTTGTTTCAGTAGGTTTTCAACACTTATCAACAATTTGTTGATAGCTTTTAAAACACAAAAAATGGCGATGTAATTGATTACATCGCCATTTTTTTGTTGGGTATAGTAGGGTATTAATAAAGCAATCCTATTACCCACAAACTTAGTTTAGCAGGCAGGCGGTTGAACAACCAGCAGAAGAGTTTATACTGAATGCCGGGAATAACAACAGCGTTCATTTTTGTTCTTTCAATTTGTCGGAGTATGTTTTTGGATATAAGCTCGGGTGCCATTCCGTTTTGCTCGTCTTTTTCCATTTTACCCACCGATGTTTTCATTTTTTGATAATAAACCGAAGTGGATGTTTGTGATTTTTCGGTGTATTTTCGGGCCGAAGTGAAGTCGGTTTTTGTATCGCCAGGAAGTACAGTGCAGCATTGAATACCGAAAGGTTTAACTTCGAGCGAAAGGGCTTTCATAAAAACAAGCAGCGCTGATTTTACTGAAGAATATAAAGCCTGAAAAGGTATGGGAATAACACCGGCAACCGATGAAATAGTGATTATTTTCCCGTATCCCTGCTTGCGAAAAACCGGAAGAGAGGCTTGTATGGTTTTATAAACGCCAAAAAAATTGGTTTCGAACTGATAACGTGCTTCATCAACTGAGGTATCTTCTATGGCTCCGGCAATGCCATTTCCTGCATTACAAATCAGTACATCGAGCTTGCCGTTTTCTTCAACAATACGATTGATAACTGCCATAATTTGGTCTTCGTTGTTTACATCCATTATTACAGGAATAATTTCACCCGATCCTTGCGGAGCTTTCTGAGCTGTGCCACCCCGACGCGAGGCACCATACACTTTATTGCCATGCTGCATGAGCATTTCGGCTGTTGCTTTTCCTATTCCGGCACTGGCACCTGTTAAAAGTACAATTTGTTGATTCATTTTAATTGATTTTTAAAGTGCAAATATATACTTTCTAAATCGTATGATTTTAAAAAGCTAAAAAAACATCTTTTATTTTAAACAATTTCACTACAAATAATTGTTTATAGAATAAAAATCAAGAAATACAGCAATGGCTCACAATCAAATCAAGACTTATACTTTTGCCGACAGTGGAATTGATAATGGTATGTTTATCCTCAAATCCATGAAAGATATTTACTTTAGCAGCAATGGAGAATCGGATTCGCCACACCGCCACGATTATTATGCAATTATATTTATTGAACAGGGAGAAGGAATTCATTATGTTGATTTTAAAGAATACAAAATAGAAAATAACAGCATCTATTTTATTCTTCCGGGCCAAATGCATCAGGTCAAACTAAGTGCCGAACCCAAAGGTTGGGTAATGACTTTTACCGAGGAATTTCTTATTGCCAATTCTATTCCGGATAAATTAATCAACGATATTTATCTTTTCAATGATTATGGTCAATCCCCTCCCCTATCCATTAACGATACGCAATTACCGATCTATCAAAATATTGTTTCGCAAATAGAATTGTTTTCCAATTCACTTGAAAGTTACACACTCGAAGCAGTTGGTTCGTTGGTAAAACTTTTTCTTATTCAGAGCAATAACCATTGTTCGTTACAAAAAATTAATAATCCGCAGTTTATGGAAACTACCAATCATTTGCTGCGCTCGTTCAAACAATTGCTCAATAAACACTATGCCACCAAACATATGGTTGCTGATTATGCCGATATGCTTGCGGTAACTTCGGACTACCTGAATAAAACTGTGAAAAGTATAACCGGAAAATCGGCCAAAGAACATATACAGAGTAAACTTATTACCGAAGCCAAGCGCACATTACTTTTCAGTTCGCTGAGTAATAAAGAATTATCCTACGAATTGGGTTTCGACGAATCTGCGCATTTTAATAATTTCTTCAAAAAAACTACCGGCCTCACTCCTACCGAATTCCGTATTTCAGCAAGATTGTCCTGATTTTTGCAATTCTACACCTGATTTCTTTACTTTTCGTGCAATGTTGCCACTGTATCTTTGCACTATCAAAAAAACGAACAAGTAAAAACAGGTAAAATGAAAACAATTATTCATAAAGCAGAAACACGCGGACATGCCAATCATGGTTGGCTCAATACGCATCATACCTTTAGTTTTGCAAATTACTATAATCCCGAACGGGTACATTTCGGTGCACTGCGTGTGCTCAACGACGACAGGATAGCCGGTGGTGAAGGTTTTGGAAAACATCCGCACGACAATATGGAAATAATAACCATTCCATTAAAAGGCGCAGTTGAACATCAGGACAGTATGGGAAATAAGGGCGTTATCAATGCCGGCGAAATACAGGTAATGAGCGCAGGAACAGGTATTTTTCACAGCGAATACAACGCAAATAAAGACAAAGAATTAGAATTGCTGCAAATTTGGGTTTTTTCGGACAAAAAGAATGTAACTCCACGTTATCAGCAAATGTCGCTTGCAGATTTGCAGAAACCAAATGAACTCTACCAAATTCTTTCTCCCAACTCCGAAGATGCAGGAGTGTGGATTCACCAGCAAGCCTGGTTTCAGCTTGGCGATTTATCGGCCGGGAAGAGCGTAAATTATAAGCTTCAAAAGAAAGAATCGGGTGTTTATGTTTTTGTAATTGAAGGCGAAGCTTCGATTGCCGACAAGACACTAAAACGGAGAGATGGATTGGGAATTTGGGAAACGGATGAGTTTCAAATCGTATCGTCCACCGACAGTAAAATATTAATTATGGAAATACCCATGAACTGATAATACTCATTCAAATAATTGAAAAATAAATCATTATAAAAAATAAAAAAAATAGGATTATGAATACATTAGTAAATAAATTTTTTGCAACAGATTCAAATAACTGGTCTTTATTCGTTTCGCGTTTGGCATTAGGAATTGTTATTTTACCTCACGGTATGCAAAAAGCATTAGGCTCGTTTGGCGGGTATGGGTTCGAAGCTACACTTGGAGCTTTTACAGGTATGGGGATGCCCATGTTACTTGGAGTTTTGGTTATATTGGCCGAATTTGTAGGAGCAATTGGTGTTTTGCTTGGAGCAGGTACACGTTTTATGGCTTTCTCTATTTTCCTTACTTTGGGTGGAGCCATGTTTTTGGGTGGTCACGTTAGTCACGGTTTCTTTATGAACTGGTTTGGTGCTCAGGCAGGTGAAGGAATGGAGTATTTTATACTTGTCATTGGTCTATCTATTGCTTTAATGATAGGTGGAAGTGGAAAATTTTCAGTCGACAACCTGATTTCCAAAAAATTGAAATAAAACCAACAAAACATAGATTTTTTTATAACCGATCCTGTTTCATTCCGAAGCAGAGTCGGTTTTTTTTGTGCATATTTGCAACCGTAAAAAAATAAGGCAACAAATGAAAGTACTTGTAACAGGAGCAAACGGATTGTTGGGGCATCATGTGGTGATGCAACTTCAAAAAGCGCATCACGACATCAGAATAATCTTGAGAGGGAGTCGTGATATTTATTTTGATATGACTAATATTGAGTCAGTAGGAGGAAATTTTACTGATTACGAATCGCTTAAAATGGCTGCCGATGGTTGCAATGCCATTATTCATATCGCTGCTGTGACATCAACTAATTTACTTTATTATACGGATTACAGGAAAGTAAATGTGGAGGGTGCAGCCAATGTTATAAAAGTTGCCAACGAATTAAATATCAATCGTCTTGTCTTTGTGAGTACTGCCAATACGATAGGCTATGGAAGCGAAAAACAGTTGGCAACAGAAGATGATACGATAGCGTTTCCGTTTTCGAAATCATTTTATGCCCAAAGCAAAGTGGAAGCCGAAAAGCTTTTTGAAGAAGCATCCAGGAAGCCAGACAGGCATGTAATTATCATCCATCCAACCTTTATGATTGGTGCTTATGATACTAAACCGAGTTCGGGTAAACTTATGTTGATGGCTTATCGAAAAAGAATCATGTTTGTTCCTTCTGGCGGTAAAAATTTTGTGGCTACAAGCGATGTGGCTACTGTTGTTTGTAATGCACTGACGGAGGGAAAAAATGGTGAACATTATCTGGCTTCGGGTATAAACCTCTCTTTTAAAGAATTTTATTTAAGGCAAAGCAGAATAGGAGGATACCCTCAAAAATTGATTGTTTTGCCCGATTTTATTCTTGAAATTGCCGGAAAAGCCGGAGATATCATAAGGTTGCTCGGAATAAAAACTGATGTGTGCAGTATGAATATACATCAGCTTTTAGTACGTGAATATTATTCAAATAAGAAAGCGGTTACAGAATTAAAAATGCCTCAAAAATCGCTAGATATAGCAATTTCAGAGGCACTGGATTGGTTTCGAATAAATAAAAAATTTTAATTATCTAATGGATTATCGTATTTATTCTATTAAAATTGAATTTGTTACAACTTTGTCCATTTTTATATCAAACGAATCGATAGGAATGCTTTCCAACAACTGAAAATCGAAGCACACGCCAATTTTCACTATTCTTTTATTGATAAAATATCTGTCATAGTATCCTTTTCCCCGACCAAGCCGGCTCTTATCTCTGTCAAAAGCCACACCAGGAACGATTACCAAATCGATAGAATTCAGGTATTCTTTCTGGGTATCGGGTTCCCATATTCCCAAACTTCCCTGTTTAAGCTCTTCTTTTGTAGAAAAAGGCTTTATAAGCATATCTTCGCCTTTAACGACGGGAAGCAACATTGTTTTTTTCTTGCTCCACCTAATGATAAAATTGTGTGTCGGTAATTCATCTGGCATCGACCAATAAATCATTATGTTATGTGCATTTATAAATTCAGGTAATGCCTCAATTTTTTCAAAAACATTAGCTGCTTCAATTTCTTTTTCTTTGTCGGTGAGTTGTTGCTTTTTCTTTTTAATTCTTTCTCTGATTAACTCTTTTTCCGAAATAACATTGTTTTTTTTCTCAAACAGATAGCCGATAAGTGATTGTAGTTTACCCATAATATAAATTTTAAGTTATGTATTAAAGCAGATGGTTTATGGTAATTGTAATTATAGCTTCAATATTTTTTTATAGCTCATTCAGATATTTCATTGTCTGGTTTCCTTGGCTAAGCTCATGCTAATTTCGATAAAATTTTATTTTCATCATAGATATGTAACGGTTTTTGCAATAAAACTGTTCTCTTTTGTTGTTTTTAAGTAAATTTTTTTTAGAAAAACTTAAACGCATCGGTAAATAAATAAAAAATCATTTGTTTTTTATATTTATATATTTTACAAATTAAATAAAAATATATTGAATAAATAAGCTAATATATAACAAAATCCACTGCCGTACGAAAGTTTTTATAAAAGATTATTTAGGAAACACAACTGTTTGC
>CAYMHE010000091.1:0-10657 GCA_964390175.1 uncultured Paludibacter sp. | reverse complement strand
TACCCGTAATGAGTAATTCGGGAAGCGGAAATCAGGGCATTGCTGCAACTCTTCCTGTGTCGGTTTTTGCCGAAGAATCCGGAAAGTCGGATGAAGAGCTGATAAGAGCGCTTGCATTGAGTCATTTAATGACCATTTATATAAAGCAAAGTCTCGGCAGGCTTTCGGGTTTGTGTGGAGCAATGGTAGCCACCACCGGTTCGGCCTGTGGTGTAACCTATCTGATGGGAGGTACCCGTGAACAAATAGGTTTTGCAATTAAAAATATGATCGGTAATATAACAGGTATGATTTGCGATGGCGCCAAACCCAGTTGTACGCTTAAAGTGTCGAACGGCGTTTCAACAGCAATTTTGTCGGCATTTTTAGCGATCGACAATAAGGTGGTGAGTTCAGCCGAAGGCATAACGGATGAGGGTGTGGATAAAACCATTCATAACCTTACAAAAATTGGTCGCGATGGTATGAACGAGACCGACCGTATGGTGCTCGATATTATGATAAACAAATAAATTTGATTTTGAACTTTGTTTTATCAGCTTCAGGATGGTGTTTTTATCGTTTTGCGTGAGTGAAAATTCTGAGGATGAATGTTTTTTTCGTATATAAGTGTGGAAACATCTTGTCGCATAAAAAAAAAACACTAATTTTGCATTCCAATTTTAGCGTAATCTCTGGCAGAATAACTATAGGACTGTGAATATTGCGCATTAATTATTTAAAAAAGAGCAAAATGGATTTAATTAAAATTGCAGAACAGGCATTCCTTGTTGACAAAACGCATCCGGCTTTCAAAGCAGGAGATACAGTAACTGTAGCGTATCGTATTATTGAAGGAAGCAAAGAGCGTATTCAGGAATTTCGTGGCGACGTAATCAAAATTGTTGGACACGAAAACAAAAAACGCTTTACAGTGCGTAAAATTTCGGGTAACGTTGGTGTTGAACGTATTTTCCCATTGGATTCTCCGTTTATCGAAAGTATTACAGTAAACAAACGCGGTAAAGTGCGTCGTGCTAAATTGTATTACCTTCGTGCACTTACAGGCAAAAAAGCCCGTATCAAAGAAAGACGCGTGTAATACACTGCCTTTTTTTAGAAGAACAAAAACAAAAAGCGAAGTTTGCAATAGCAGATTTCGCTTTTTGTTTGTTAAGTATTTGTTTCCAAATTTTGAAAACTAATGAGATAAACAAGAAAATAAAACAAATAGATTATCTACATTTGTGGGTTCATAAATTAAGCAATCAATGAAAACTGATTTTACAAATACATTAGTGATAGGGGTTTCATCCCGTGCCTTGTTCGATTTGGAAGAAGAGAACCGCATTTTCGAAACGGAGCATATCCAGGCTTATCGTAAATATCTTTCGGAGCATGAAGCAGAGCCACTTAAAGTGGGAACTGCTTTTTATCTTGTAAAAAATCTGCTCGAATTGAACAAGCTTGTGGAAATTCCAATGGTAGAAGTGGTGCTGATGTCGAAAAATAGCCCCGAAACCGGCGTGCGGATGTTGAATTCGATTGCACACTACAAACTTGACATTTCCCGCATTGCGCTCACCGGAGGCGAGCCACTGGCTCCTTATATGGATGCTTTTGGGATTGATCTTTTTCTGTCGAAGGATGCTGCCGATGTACAAAGAATAATTGACAACGGAAAATGTGCTGCGGCGCTTATTTATGCACCTCCCAAAGCTTTTCATCCGGAGAATAGCCGTGTGAAAATAGCTTTCGATGCAGATGCAGTGTTGTTTTCGGAGGAATCGGAACTGCGTTACAAAAAAGAGGGATTAGATGCTTTCCGCAAGTTCGAAGCCGGGCATGCCAATGACTCGTTGGACGAAGGACCTTTTGCAAAATTGCTCATAAAACTATCCAAAATACAGGAACAGTTGCCTACAGGAATTGAGTACTCGCCTCTTCGACTGGCCATAGTAACAGCGAGGAATGCTCCTTCGCACATGCGGGTGATTAATACCCTCAGGAAATGGGGCGTTTATGTCGACGAAGCTTACTTTTTAGGAAATCTGGACAAGTACAGAGTGCTGGATGCTTACGGAGCTCACATTTTCTTCGACGATCAGGATGTTCATCTTTCGAAAGCCAGTGAAGTGGTTCCGGCCGGGAAAGTACCTTACAAAACTGATTCGGAAATGAATAACCTCACAGAAACCGAAGCAAAATAAAAAAGTGAACCATTTGTAAAAGGCAATTTTCAGGAATTATAACTATGGAAATAAAACAAATTGAGTTTGACTCTTCTGATTATCACAAAGAGCTTATACTAAGAGACGAAGTGCTCAGAAAGCCATTGGGTATGAGTTTGTTCGACGAAAATCTCACTATGGAAGCAACTGATGTGCATTTTGGTGCTTTTGTAAATGATAGGTTAATAGCAGTGCTTCTTCTCACAAAACTGACTGATACCGACATTAAAATGCGTCAAGTGGCGGTAGACGAAAATTTCAGATCGCTGAAAGCAGGAAGTAAACTTGTGCAGATTGCCGAAACCTATGCCAAAAATGCTGGGTACAGAAAAATAGTTTTAAATGCGCGTAAAACGGCAGTCGGTTTTTACGAAAAGCTTGGCTACGAAAGAAAGGGCGATATGTTCACCGAAGTAGGCATTGCTCATTTCAAAATGCTGAAATGTCTTATTTAAGCTTCGGTATCATTCATTTCTTCCGAAAGGAAGTGTTCAAGTTGTTCTGGTTTCACATTTACAGTTAATTGTCCGTTTACTGCCCACGATATATGTCCGGTTTCTTCGGATACAACGATGGCAATGGCATCGGAATGCTCGGTAATGCCCAGTGCAGCCCTGTGGCGGAGTCCCATGCGTTTAGGTATGGATTGATTTTTTGAAACAGGAAGTATACAGGCCGCCGCTTTTATGCTTCGGTTGGTGATGATCAGGGCGCCATCATGCAGCGGACTGTTTTTGAAAAATATATTCTCAATAAGGCGTGAGCTGATGGTTCCGTTAATTTGTTCGCCTGAATGTGAGTAAAATTCAAGGTCGTTGCTTCGGGTAATGACGATAAGCCCTCCGGTGGAGGTTTTGGCAAGGTTGCGGCAAGCAAGTACTATCTGAATAAGATGATAGTCGGTTCTATCTTTCTCGTTATTGTTGTGACTACCAAAAAAGCGTTTCAAAAAATTAAGAAAGCTCCATCGTTGTTTCGATCCTATTTTAGAGAAAAACCGCCGTATTTCGTCCTGAAAAAGTACGATGAGTGCAAAGGCCCCAACACTGATTACCCTGTCGAAGATTCCTCCCAGGAGTTCCATTTTAAAAACATACGATACCAAAAACCAGCAAATAAGAAAGGCCATGATACCCAAAAAGATATTGAGTGCGCCGGTTCTTTTCAGTAACTTAAACATTTGGTAAAGCAATATTGCTACCAATAAAATATCAACTATATCTTTTATTCCAATCTGGAAACCCATAATGATGATTTTTTTCTTGTTGTTTTATGACTGTTTTTTGTATTCCATAAAAATGGAAATAGCTTGTCGGGCCTCTTTCACATCGTGAACTCTTAATATAGAAGCTCCGCCTGCAAGAGCAAGCATATTGGCGGCAGTGGTACCGTTAAGTGCATCCTTTGTGTCTATGTCAAGTGTTTTTGTGATCATCGATTTGCGCGAAAGCCCTACAAGTAAAGGAGTGTTTAGCGCTGAGAAATAAGATAATTTGTTCAGCAGACGGTAGTTTTGTTCAGTTGTTTTGGCAAATCCAAAACCCGGATCGGCAATAATATCGGTAACGCCCAATAAATGGAGTTGTGCTATGCGTTTTTGTAAAAAGGCGATAACTTCCGAAACAACATTATCGTAGTTGGTGAGTTGTTGCATGGTTGCAGGGGTTCCTCTCGTGTGCATTAAAACATAGGCAACTTTCAGGTCGGCAATAGTTTCGAACATTAAATCGTCAAGTGTTCCGCCTCCGATGTCGTTAATGATCGATACATTGTAATTTTTCACCATATTGCGGGCTACATTGGCTCTGAATGTGTCCACTGAAATGATGCAATCGGGGAATTTTTTCAGAACAGTTTCAATAGCGTTGGACAGTCGCTCAATCTCCTCTTCTGAGCTTATGTTTTTAGCCATAGGCCGTGTTGAGTATCCGCCAAAATCAAGTATGTCCACACCATCGACCATCATTTTTTCTACAGAAGTAAGCAAAGCCTTATCAGATAGAAATCGATTGCCGGCATAAAACGAATCGGGGGTGGCATTTACGATTCCCATCACCGCCGGAGTAGATAGATCGAATAATCTATTATTGAGTTTTATTTGCATGGTTGGATATAATAGTGATTGTAAAGAAGATAATTTAATCGATATGCAAAAATAAGAAAAATAGTGATAAGCCGTTCAAACAGCCAAACAAATTAAGTGAAGCAATAAACCAATCAGCTAGGATAAAAGTTTTTTGTGTTTGTTGGTTTTGCTATTAATTATCAGTAAGTCAGTAGACTAAAAATAGAAGTAGTTTAAAAATCATTAAAAACATACGTTTTCGAACTAAAATGAGTTATAATAAATGATGTTTTTGTGCTAATGCTGTAAAAAATAAGCAGCTTTGCACATTATATAAGGAAAAAAAGATTATTTTTGCATTTCAAAATAAACAGTTAAAAGAGATTTTTTATAAAATTTCATACCTTTTATGACTATAAAATCAATTTCAAAATTTGCATTTATTTTAATCGGAGTAAGCGTTTTGGTTGCTTTCGGAACAAAATCAAGCAAGGTTACTTCGCGAGCTACAGGCTGGTCCTATAACGAAAAAGCGGGGATGCAATTCACAGTAAAACCCGGGTTTGTAAGTAAAATTCCTGATGGAATGGTTGCCATCGAAGGTGGTTCCTATACCATTGGTGAAAAAGGTGAATTTGTTACTGCTCAGCGCGATAACAGGCGGAGACGCATTACTGTAAGTTCATTTTTAATGGACCAATATGAAATTAGAAATATAGATTGGCGTGAATATACAAACTGGATGAATGTTGTTTTTGCAAAAACAGCACCTGAATTGGTTGAGAAAGCGCAGCCTAACGTGAAAATATGGCGTGAAGAGCTGGCTTACAACGAACCATATCTTCAAAACTATTTCACACATCCATCTTTCGACCAATATCCGGTGGTAGGTATTACCTGGGAACAGGCTATGGACTACTGCGCATGGCGTACCGACAGGGTGAACGAAATGGCGCTTATCAAAGCAGGCGTTATCGCAATGCCCGACTTTGCAAAAGTACCTGATATGAGCTATGATTCTATTAGAACTAATTTTGTGTTCAATACACAGAAATACCTTATTCAGGACAGTTATCAGCCCGAAGCAGCAAAAAAGCAAAAAGGAAAAGCTGTTGTGGCTAATCGCAAAGTGGATATGTCGGATGGAATTTTGTTCTCTGATTTTCGCTTGCCTACAGAAGCCGAATGGGAATATGCAGCCTATGCAATTATTTCGAACAAAGAAGGCTTTGTTGAAGAAGGTAAAATTTATCCATGGTCGGGTACTCAAATGCGTAATCAGCAGAAAAAAGAAAGAGGCCAAATGCAGGCTAATTTTGTAAGAGGTCGTGGCGATATGATGGGAACTGCTGGAAGCCTTAACGATAAAGCTACCATTACAGCTCCGGTACATGCCTATGTGCCAAATGATTTTGGTTTATACAATATGGCCGGTAATGTGAACGAATGGGTGCTTGATGTTTATCGCCCCACAAGTTTTGCGGATGTGGCTGAATATAATTCATTCCGTGGAAATGTGTACCTTACTCCACGTGTTGCCGGAAAAGATGCCTTGGGAAGAGAAAAATATGAAATTGATGCTTTGGGTCGCATAATGAACGACAGCGTGTTAGATGTGAGAGATTTTAAGGATGGAGATGCCGAATCGAAAATAAACTTCTCATTGGGCAATGTAAATATAAACGTTGCAGACACATTTGATATCACTGATGTATTGCGTCCGGTAGTTTCGAACAATACCCGTATTTACAAAGGTGGATCGTGGAAAGACAGGGTGTACTGGTTAAATCCATCTACCCGCCGTTTCCTCGAACAGGATAAGTCGGCCAATGACATTGGATTCAGATGTGCCATGAGTATGATTGGCGGTATGGCTCAAATTAAAAAGAAATAAAAAAATACGTATTCTAAAGAAAAGCACCTATTCTAAACCATCAGGTGCTTTTTTGTTAGTTAAAAGGCTGTGTTTATCAGCGGAATTTAGTAATTTTGCAGTCCGGTATTTGAATAAAATCAGACAAAACTTCTTTTATAAAAATAAAAATATGACAAGAACAGTTATAGTTGATGCATTAAAACGTACTGATTATGGTGCACAGGTGAATATCAAAGGCTGGGTGCGTACCCGTCGAGGTAATAAAAACGTAAGCTTTATTGCGTTGAACGATGGTTCGACTATAAATAATATTCAGGTAGTAGCCGATAATGAAAAATTTGGCGACGAATACCTGAAACCAATTACTACCGGAGCCTGTATCAGCGTCACAGGAACTCTGGTTGAGTCGTTGGGTAAAGGACAAACTGTAGAAATTCAGGCAGATGAAATTCAAATTTATGGATCGGCCGACCCTGAAACTTATCCTTTGCAAAAGAAAGGACATACGCTCGAGTTCCTTCGTGAGATTGCGCACTTGCGCCCGCGTACCAATACTTTTGGCGCCATTTTCCGCATTCGTCACCACATGGCCATGGCGGTGCATCGCTTTTTTCACGAACGTGGATTTTTCTATTTTCATACACCCATCATCACCGCTTCGGACTGTGAAGGTGCCGGTCAAATGTTTCAGGTGACTACAATGAATCTTTACGATCTCAAAAAAGATGAAGCGGGAGCAATAGATTATTCAAACGATTTTTTTGGGAATCAGGCAAGTCTTACAGTTTCGGGTCAGCTCGAAGGGGAATTGGCCGCCATGTCGATGGGAGCTATTTATACTTTCGGTCCTACTTTCCGCGCCGAAAACTCTAATACTCCACGTCACCTTTCGGAATTTTGGATGATAGAACCCGAAGTTGCTTTCAACGAAATTGAAGATAACATGCAGTTGGCACAGGATTTTATTCAGTACTGTATCCGCTGGGCTTTAGATAACTGTAAGGACGATCTGGATTTCCTTTGCAATATGTACGATAAAGAATTGTATGAACGTTTGAACTTTGTGGTAAATAACGATTTTGAACGTGTGACCTATACTGAAGGCGTAAAAATACTCGAAGAAGCCGTGGCAAAAGGATATAAATTTGAGTTTCCGATAGGCTGGGGAACCGACTTGCAATCGGAACATGAACGCTACCTCGTGGAACAGCATTTCAAAAAACCGGTGATTTTGACCGATTATCCAAAGGAAATCAAATCGTTCTACATGAAGCAAAACGATGATGGAAAAACTGTTCGCGCCATGGATGTTTTATTCCCTAAAATTGGTGAAATTATTGGTGGATCTCAACGCGAAGAGGATTTTGATAAACTTAAAAAACGTGCCGACGAAATGGGCGTTCCTACAAAAGATATTTGGTGGTACCTTGATACACGCCGATTTGGAACTGCTCCTCACTCAGGATTTGGTTTAGGATTCGAGCGTTTATTGCTGTTTGTTACCGGCATGACGAATATTCGCGACGTGATTCCATTTCCTCGTACCCCGAACAATGCAGAATTTTAATTGTTGTATAAATCAACGTGTTTTATAAAAAGAACAGGTCGGTTCGTAGTAAAAGAAAATTTAATTAATCTAATAATAATGAGTAATACAAAGACAACTGAATTGGAAAACGTTGTGGTGCGATTCACCGGTGACTCGGGCGATGGCATGCAGTTGACGGGAACACTCTTTTCCAATCTTTCGGCTATTCTTGGCAATGAAATTTCAACTTTTCCTGATTTTCCATCCGAAATTCGTGCTCCTCAGGGCACTGTAGGTGGTGTTTCTGGTTTTCAGGTACACTTAGGAGCATCAAAAATATATACTCCGGGCGACCAGGCCGATGTGTTGGTGGCTATGAATCCGGCAGCTTTAAAAGTGAATGCCGATGGAATTAAAAAAGGCGGCGTTCTTATTTTCGACGAAGATTCGTTTCAGAAAAAAGACTTCGAAAAGGCAGGTTTTCTTACTGATAATCCATTCGAAGAACTTCAACTCTCTGATACCATTCAGTTGATTCCTGCTCCGCTTTCGACGCTCACACAGAGTAGTCTCGAAGGTTTTGATATGGACAACAAAACAGTATTGCGAAGTAAAAATATGTTCGCTCTAGGACTCATTTGTTGGTTATTCAATCGTCCTATTGATCAGGCCATTCATTTTCTTCAGAATAAATTTGGCAAAAAACCAACTGTTCTCGAAGCGAACGTGAAAGTGCTTACCGATGGTTTTAATTATGGTAACAATTTGCATTTGAGTATTTCTACTTATACGATTGAAAAATCGCATGAATTAGCCAAAGGAAAATATACAAGTATCAGCGGAAATAAAGCCACAGCCTGGGGTTTGATTGCAGCTTCGAAAAAAGCAGGAATTGACTTGTTTCTGGGAAGTTATCCTATTACTCCGGCTACCGATGTTATGCACGAATTGGCTTTGCGCAAGGACTTAGGTGTTAAAGTGGTTCAGGCCGAAGATGAAATTGCAGGGGTAACTATTGCGCTTGGAGCTGCTTTTGCAGGCGATTTGGCTGCTACATCCACTTCCGGTCCCGGACTAGCGCTGAAATCAGAGGCTATTGGCCTGGCTGTAATGGCTGAGTTACCAATTGTAATAATTGATGTAATGCGCGGAGGACCTTCTACGGGTTTGCCTACAAAGACAGAACAAACTGACTTGTTGCAGGCTTTGTACGGACGTAATGGTGAAAGCCCGGTGGTGGTAATTGCGGCAAGCACACCTGCCAACAGTTTTCATTATGCTTTTATGGCTTCAAAAATTGCTTTGGAACACATGACGCCTGTAATCCTCCTTACAGATGCATTCCTGGGGAATGGTACTTCTTTATGGAAACTGCCAAAATTAGCTGAACTGCCCGAAATTAAACCAAATTATGCTCAACCGGGCATGGAAGGACTTAAAGTAACCGCTCGTGACGAGGTTTCGAAAGTGCGCTATTGGAGCATTCCGGGCGTTGAAGGTTTCGAGCATAGAAATGGTGGTCTCGAAAAAGATTACTTTACAGGTGCGATTTCTACCGATGCTGAAAATCATCAAAAAATGGTGGATACGCGTCAGCAAAAAATTGATTATATCAATCACTTTATCCCTGAACTTGAAGTGGAAGGTGACGAAAACGCCGAATTACTTGTAGTGGGTTGGGGTGCTACGCACGGACATTTGATGACTGCTGTGAATGCGCTGAACAAGGAAGGAAAGAAAGTGGCGCTTGCTCACTTTAATTATATTAATCCACTCCCGATCAATACAGAAGAAGTGATTAAACGCTATAAAAAAGTGGTGGTTTGCGAACTGAACAGCGGCCAATTTGCCACTTATCTGCGTTCGAAGGTACCGGGTGAATATCTGCAATATAACAAAGTGCAGGGACAACCATTTACAGTAAGTGAACTTGAGGAACACTTCACAAGTTTATTATAATAACAAAGCATAATTAAGGAAAAATCATTTATTATGGATACATCAATAATAAAACAATATACAGCAAAGGATTTTAAAAGTGACCAATATGTGCGCTGGTGTCCCGGGTGTGGCGATTATGCTGTGCTGAATACTTTGCAAAAAGTAATGGCCGATTTGGGTGTGCCGCCTCACGAAACGGCTGTAATTTCAGGCATCGGATGTTCATCTCGTTTGCCTTATTACATTTCGGGATACGGTTTTCACTCTATTCACGGACGTGGAGCAGCCATTGCCACTGGAGTTAAAGTGGCTAATCCAAAGCTTACTGTATGGCAAATTACAGGCGATGGCGACTGCCTGGCCATTGGAGGAAATCACTTTATACATAGTGTTCGCCGTAATGTGGATATCAATGTAATTCTTTTCAATAATCAGATTTACGGTTTGACAAAAGGACAGTACTCGCCAACTACCAAAAAAGGATACGTCACCAAGTCATCTCCTTTTGGTACTATCGAACGTCCTTTCCGTCCCGCTGAGCTCACCTTTGGTGCACGTGGTACATTCTTCGGTCGCACACTGGATGTTGACCTGAAATCGGCTCAAATGACGATGATGGCAGCGGCTAAACACAAAGGTACTTCCGTCATCGAAACCCTGGTGAATTGCGTTATCTTCAACGATGGTGCTCACAGCTGGCTTTCGGAAAAGGAAAACCGTTACGATCGGCTTATTATCCTTGAACATGGCAAACCAATGATTTTTGGAAAAAACAGCGACAAAGGACTTGTAGTTGATGGATTTCAACTGAAAGTGGTTACACTTGGCGAAAACGGAGTAACTGAAAACGATCTGTTGGTTCACGATGCACACTGCGAAGACAGTACTTTGCAACTGAAATTAGCCATGATGGAAGGTCCTGATTTTCCGGTAGCTGTAGGTGTGATTCGCGATGTGGAAACTGAAACTTACGACGAAGCCATGACGAAACAGATAGAAGAAGTGCAGGCAAAATCGAAAATCAAAACATTTGATGA
>CAYMHE010000090.1:0-10785 GCA_964390175.1 uncultured Paludibacter sp. | reverse complement strand
TACCAAGGTTGAAAGCAATTGTATTACAACCTGCCTGATCGCCTGAAATAGTTATTAATTTGAGTTAACAACACAAAATTAGATACTTTAGATTTTGGCTTTATATAATTTGAGATATTTAATGTTTGATATTCGATAAACATTAGCAAAAATGGCGTAAGACATTAATTAAATGTACTTTAGCTAATACTATATTAATAGTAATAATCAGAGAAAAAGACAGAATGTAACCATACTTAAAAGTTTTAATCAATTATTAGTGCTTCATGAAATTATTTCAGAAGGAGTTTTATCAAAATGTTTCTTAAACACGGTACTAAAATATCCCACGCTCGAAAAACCACACTGTTCGCTCACCTCGGTAATCGAGTACTTTCTGGATTGCAAAAGCTCCAAAGAATGGTCAAGACGTATTTTTTTAATAAAATCGATTGGCGACTGCCCTGTTAATGCTTTTATTTTTTTATAAAGTAAAGAAGGACTTGCATTCATAGCCGATGCAAATTCATCTTTTCCAAATTCACTGTTTGCAATGTTTTCGCGTACAACTTTTAGTGCTTTCTTCACAAACTGATCATTTTGCTCGTTCGATAAAATTGGCACTTCCTGATCTGTTTGATTATACAGCTTCAACACTTTATCACGTACAATATCTCTGTTTTTGATAATTGAAATAATCCGTTGCTTTAATATCGACACATCGAAAGGTTTGGTTATGTAGTCGTCGGCGCCAAGGCCCAGTCCTTCCAGCTGTTTACTCCTTTCATCAAGCGATGTAAGTAGTATCACCGGAATATGAGAAGTTTCGAAAGTTGATTTTATTAACTTACATAAATCAAACCCATTCATATTAGGCATCATAATATCAGAAACGATTAAATCAGGAGCCTTTTTCTGAATGATCTCCCACGCTTCTTTTCCATCGTTAGCGGTTGATACTTTGTAGAGTTCATCAAAACTATTTTTCAAGAACTCCCGCAAATCGCTATTATCCTCAACTACAAGCAAATGTAGCTTTTTCTCGGACACACTCCCGGTTGTAGTTAACTCAGCCAATTCCACATCAACAAAGCTTTGGTGTATGGGTTGAGCTTGTTGCAAGGGTCTTTCCAACTCTTCAACAGTCTCGTCAACCTTTCTGTAAGGAATCGTAATTCTAAATTCTGTGCCTTCGTTTTCCTTGCTTTTTAAAACAACCTCTCCTTCGTGCATCGATACATAATTCTTCACCAACAGAAGACCGATTCCGGAGCCTACAATTTTGGAATTGATAACATTATCGCCACGATAAAACTCCTTGAAGAGTTTTTTCTGAGCATTTTCCGAAATTCCAAGTCCAAAATCCTTTACTTCAACGATCCAATTCTCGTCATCTGCTGTAAGTCTGATCTCAATCTTTCCGTTCTGATGGGAATATTTTATAGCATTAGATATCAGATTATCAATCACTTTTTCAATTTTCAATTCATCAACAGCCGTCAGGTAGGAAGTTTGATTCGATTTAAATTCAAGGGTTAAACCCATTTTACTTGCAGTGGTTTCGAACATTGAGATACGACGCTGCACAAGCTTTACTACATCAACCATTACTAAAAAAACCTGTCCTTTTCCTATATCAACTTTCTGAAAATCGAGCAATTGCGTCGCAACAAACAACATACGGCCAGTCTGCTCCTTAGCAAGATTCAGAAAGTAAGAGCCTTTGGCTGAAAGCTGCTTTTCATTGCTCAGCTCTTCGATAGGTGCACTGATTAAAGTAAGCGAAGTCCGGATTTCATGTGCCGTTGTTGCAAAAAAACGTATTTTATCTTCATTGTGTTCCTGTTTTAATTTGTTAGCATAATACTTTAAAGAGAAATAAACAATAGCCATTGCAGCTACAAATAAAAACAACCTGAACCACCAGGCTTGCCAAAATGGTGGAATTATTCTGATATGAATAACGCGCTCATCGATGATAGTAGTGAGCGAATTGTCGTACATTCTGATTTGTAAATCGTAGCTTCCACTTGGTAAATTAGTGTATGTTATTAATTTATGATTCGACAAAGCGCTCCATTCCTTATCAAGCCCTTTCATTTTCCACGAAAATTTATACTCTGCCGAATTTACTCCCAAAGGCAACAATTCCAACTCCAGGGTGTTTTGAAAATACTTTAACTTAATGCTTTCCTGATTATTGAGAGGTGATTTTAGCTCAAAATTCGAAATCTCCCTTATCGATCTTCCCGACACTTTAATATCCTGCAAAAAAATATGTCCCTCCTGCGATGCATCGTTCAGTTTGTCAGGATCAAATATAACTGCTCCTCTCGAAGAACCAAACATTAAATTCCCGTTAGCGAGTTTGTATTTTGCACCTACATTAAATGCAATATTCGACAAAGAATAAAAAGTAGATATTTTAATTTTATCATCTTCACCTGGAGTGAGCCGGCAAAGTCCGTTTTCGGTGCCTAACCATATAACTCCTTCACTACTCATCACACTATTGATATAGTTGGAAGGCAATCCATCATCGGTTGTTATTTTTTTGATATCCTTACTTTTCATATTATACCTAAGCAAACCATCGCCCGAAGTGGCCACCCAAATGTACCGATCGTCCACAAAAACATCGTGCAAGGTATAACCCTGAAATAAAATCTCCATACTGTTTGTTGCTTTATCATAGGACAACAAACCATATGTACAAGCCAACAGTAATTTTCCAGGCGTCAATTCTACAATTGCTTTTACAGGTTGTGGTGTACATTTTTTAAATACCTTAGTCTTACTATTGTAAAAAAACAAATCGCCCTGAACACCTCCAATCCACATATCACCATCGCTATCTTTAAAAATATCAAAGATAAAGTTCCCCGAAAACCCATCTCCTGAGCCTCCTTGTCTATAGTGTTTTATTTCCTGGCCGGTTTCCGCATCGAGTACGTAAACACCTGACGAATAAGTACCTGCCCATATATTTCCTGAATTATCTTCGGCCAGCGCCAAAAAAACCTGCGCCTGATTCTGTTTGTTCTGATAAAAGCTTTTCCAACTATTCTTCGACCTGTCCCAACGACTTATCCCGTTATCAGTTGCAAACCAGAGATTTCCCTTTTTATCCTCAATTACTTTATTTACATTGTTGTTCGACAACGAGTTATGAACATTCATTTGATGAGCTATTCTCTCAATCAAAGGTATCCTTTGATCATAATACGAAAGCCCGCCACTGTAAGTAGCCACCCAAACTCTTTTGTTTTCGTCGCAATAAATATCGTACACACCATCACCTTGAAGAGACTGGGGATTATCAACATCTTCTTTAAATATTTTAAGAACTCTTGATCCATCTCTGTTTAGTTCCCACACACCCTGTCCATCAATACCCACTAATATTGATTCCTTATTGTTTACTTCAATTGCCTGAATGGGTTGTCCGGGAAAATTCGATATAGGGGCCTTATTCAATATTTTGTTCCGGAGATCGAAATAATAAAGACCTTCGGACACTGTTCCTATCCAAAGTCTTGATTTTTCGTTATCGTAAAATAGTTCTGAAAGATGAATTGTCTTTAACTTCGAATCTTTATAAATGATATTCGTTTTGTAAGTATCAGTATTGATCCGAACAATTTTATTTAGATAAAAATAGCACAAATGATTTTTATCTAATTTCACCAGGCTTTTGCAATCCACGCTTTCGGCGCTTATTAATTTACACTTGTCGTCTTTGTAATGGTACAATCCCGATGAGCTGGCAATCCAAAGAAACCCATTTTCGTCGAACAACATTTCATGCACAAGGAAATAGTTATTATTCAGCAACTGTCTCAGATCTGCCTTCATAATAAATTTATCAAGAATTTCGTCATACAAAAACAACTGACCATTGTTTGAGTATGCATACAAAACATTGTTTTGAATAACAAGTTTTACGTTTATAACATCTGCGGTTCTGTAAGGAAGTTGATAAATGCGGGCATCGCCGTCCGAAATTCTTAATACACCTGTTTTCGAAGATGTCCAGATAAAGCCTAAGTTATCGCTGCAAATGGAGCTTGTTTCGCGCATAGAAATTCCATAGTCAGTATTAATACTGTGAAATTTTTCGTTGGCAGAATAAATATGAATGATGGACAGACACAGAAAGGAGAGTATTATTTTGGTTTTCATATTAGCATCTAAGATATAAAAAAGGTTCGATTCCTCATCCCTGACGAATTCTGATACAAATATAAAATTTAAAATGAGTTTATCCTAAACTATTAGGCATTAAAAAGCAGTCTTGCCTAAAAAAAAACGATTTTCTTTTTTAATCGGGAAATTCCTTTTTTATTCTAACTGAGACTATATTTTTGGATAGTTTTTAACGAAGAACAAGCTATACATTTGATCACAAAACAGTTAAAACCTATTCATGACATTACATTTTGAGCTTACCAGCTATCAGTTCTGAAAGGTGAAACAAGGTTGGCTTCTGTATCAGCCAGATTTGCTCCTTCTGGATTATCGGCCCAGGCATAACGCACTGCAACTGGTTTATAAACTTCATCATTCCAAACAATTACTTTTGCTCCTTTTATTTGAGCTTTTGCCCATACAAACTTTTTATCCGCTCCGGCAATGGCAAAGCATTTGAGTTCGTTTCCATTTTTTACAATAAGTTCCCTTTCTGTACCCGAAAAGCTGATTTCCACTTTATTGCCTTTAATTTTCATCGATTTATACAAAGGAGCACTACAGACAACTTTCCGGTCATTGTAAGCTATTCTTCGAGCTGCCAAAACCAGTCGTTTCGCTACATCTTTTTTATTCATTGGATGAATATCGTTCCAATCGCCCAAATCAATATTAACCGTCATGGCAGTTGCAGGAACCGACAATGTTTTAGTTTGCATATCCCTGAACACAGCCCAATCACTCTCTGTCGGCTCGACATTAGTTTCCATAAAGTTTGGTAACTGCGCATAAATAAAAGGCAATTTTTTCTGATCAAAACTTTTGCGCCAGCTCGTAATCATTGTTGGTAAAAGCTTTGCATATTCGTAAGGCTGACTTGTGTTCGATTCTCCCTGATACCAAATAACTCCTTTTTTATTATACTGAAGTAAAGGCGCTATCATAGCATTGTACAAACCCGTTGGCTTCCAACGGAAAAAAGTAGTTCCTGGAGTTGGAGGCATCGAACATCCTAACTTCATCCTCCATATTCCTTTTAAGTCAATTAAAGTATTTGCTATTTTCAGTTCGTACGGTTTATCGGGTACAAATCCACCTTTGCCTGAATTACTAACAATACGAACGGCAATTGTATTCTTCCCTTCGACCAATAAATTTTCGGGAACATTGTACCAACGTGGTGGATATTGGTAAGTTACATTGCCTACAAACTTTCCATTTATAAAAACTGAATCAGCATCAACTATGCGTCCCAGGTTCAAAAAAGCAGCTTTACCCGCATCTTCTTTTGTGATGTCGAATTGACGCCTGAACCAAACTACACCATTTGTATTTCCGACGGATGTTTCGCTCCAAAAACCGGGAATATGCATCGTTGACCAGTCGCTATCATCAAAAGCAGGAAGTTTCCAATCTTCTGCTTGACCGGCATCTTTTCTGTCGGCTTCAGCATACCAATCGCTTACATTTTTGTTTTCAGCATCTTCAGTTTGCTTAATTAAATCGTCATCACGGTATTTTATGGCATCGTTCAGATAATGAGGAAACGCAGCAAGCGCCTCCTCACTCATCCATGACTGTATGGGAGAACCACCCAAACTGGCATTTATTAATCCAATAGGCACACCATATTTCTTATATAATTCACTACCGAAAAAATAGGGTACAGCCGAAAAGCTCAGAATAGTTGCAGTATTCACTTCCTGCCAACTACCTGATGAATAATCATTTTCAGGATATTTTAAATTATATTTCTGGGGAACAGCAAAATAGCGAATATTTGAATTATTTGCATTCTGAATCTCACTTTCGTAAAGCGGCTTCACCCTGCGCATAGGCAATTCCATATTGGACTGACCAGAGCACAGCCATACATCGCCAAAAAGAACATTATTTATTTTTATTGCATTATTTTGTCCCTCGATTTCGATACTGTAAGGGCCTCCCGCCTTTTGCGGACGAAGCTGAACCGACCATTCACCAGCCTTATTAGCAACACATTTATATTGATTACCAGCAACATTAACGGTTACCTTTTCGGCGGGCGATGACCATCCCCAAACTCTCACCTTTGCATCACGCTGAAGCACCATACCGTCCGAAATAAGTTTCGGCAGACGAACAGTGGCAAAAGCAGGTAATGCAAATGAAAAAAGCAGGATGAATACAATATCTCTAACAATTGACCTTTTCATTCTTTTCAGCATGACAAATACAGCTGGTTCTAATCAACAAATAGCAATTCTACTTACGAAGGCTTATTCACCTCCTCCATCGATTGTTTTAATGGTACCATCTTCATTGTACTCAATCTCAACCACTTTTATGCTTCGCAACCAGGTTTTACCACCCGATGGAACACTGTCGTGATGGAAAAGATACCATTTTCCCTTAAATTCGACGATTGAATGATGCGTTGTCCAACCCACCACAGGTGTCAGAAGTACGCCGGCATATGTAAACGGACCATAAGGATTATCGCCTATTGCATAACAAAGGCGGTGTGTATTTCCGGTTGAGTATGAAAAATAATATTTACCATTGTATTTATGCATCCATGGGCCTTCAAAAAAACGGCGGTCATGGTCACCAGCCTTTAATGGCTCGCCATTTTCATCCAATATAAGTACATCGCGCGGCTCTTCGGCAAATTGTAACATATCATCGCTTAGTTTTGCAACACGGCAACACAAAGCAGCTGCATCATCAGCTGGCTCATGTGGATTTTCGATGGCTTTGTTATCGCGATATCGCTGCAACTGTCCACCCCACAATCCACCAAAATATATGAAATAATCCTGATCGTTGTCATTCAAGACAGCAGGATCAATTGTAAAACTGCCCTTCATAGGATCGCTTTCAGGCACAAACGGACCTTCTGGTTTATCGCTCACTGCCACACCAATGCGGAAAATATCGTTTTTATCTTTTAGCGGGAAATACAAATAATACTTTCCGTCTTTACAAGCTACGTCAGGCGCCCATAACTGGCGTCCAGACCACGGAATATCTTTTACATCGAGTACTACACCATGATCGGTTACTTCGCCATCTATACTTTCCATCGAAAAAACATGATAATCACGCATATCGAAATGATCGCCATTGTCATTTTCAGGTATACCCGATTCGATATCGTGCGATGGATAAATGTATATTTTTCCGTTAAATACATGAGCCGAAGGATCGGCAGTATATAAATTGGGCACTAAATACTTAGGTGTCTTCATTCTTAATTTTCGTTTTACAATTCTTATTATTTAATTATACATATAAATATCAACAGATTAATCACTATTCTTTTCTCTTCTTACTTTCAGTTCAGTCTCGATTTTTGTTTCCATTTTTTTATCGATCACATAAAAGAAAAGTAAGCCTGCCCCAATCAGAAACGGTATAGAAGGAAAAATACTCACTAATAATCGTGATCCTTCGGCTACAGTATCTGGCTGAATAATCGCCTGACCATCAATTCCGCTTTCTTTCGGAATATAACCGTACATACCTAAAATCCATGCTACCAAAGCACCACCTACCGATAAACCAGTTTTCAGACCTACCATCATTGCCGAGAAAATAATAGCCGTTGCCCTGCGATTGGTTCTCCACTCCGAATAATCGGCTACGTCGGCAATCATGGCCCAAAGTATCGGAATTGTTATCCCATAAGATAAGCCATGTAATATCTGAGATAAAAACATCAAGAAGATATTTTCAGGTTTGAAGAAATAAAATATCAATATAAATACCGTAGCAACAATCAAACCGTATTTATACACATCACGTTTACCAAATTTATCGGCTAATTTTTTCGAAAATGAAATACCCACAATCATGAAAATAATTCCACCGGCATTGAATAAGCCAAAACCAGCTGAAACGGGATCGGTACCGAAGAAGTTAATTCCCATGCTATTGAATGAATCAATCACCGGACTTATGAACTGTGCCAATGCAGGCTTATCAACGAAATTATTAAAATAATAAACATACGATCCACCCTTCATGGCCAATGTAATAAATACCAGCACAGTAAGTAGTAACATAATCAACCAGGGACGGTTTTTCGACAAATCGGTTAAATCTTCCTTGAGTGTAGATTTTTGCTCCGGACGTGGAACTATGCGTTCTTTGGTAGTAAAAAAAGTGATAAGCAACATTACAGAACCAATAATGGCCAACCATGACATTACAACCTCAATACCAACGGCTTTGTCGCCCTTACCTGCTGATTCAATGATAGGGAGCATAAAAACCTGAACGAAAAACTGCGCAAATGTAACCGCCACAAAACGATATGAAGAGATACTGTTTCGTTCGCCCATATCGCCGGTAATAACACCGCTAAGTGCTGAATACGGAAGATTACTTGAAGCGTACAACAGCAAAAGAAAAGTATAAGTTACGGCTGCGTAAATTAATTTTCCTTTATATTCGAAATGAGGTGTAGAAAATGCCAGAAAAGCAACAACTCCTAATGGAATGGCCGTATACAAAATCCATGGACGAAATTTGCCCCATTTTGAATTAGTACGGTCGGCCAAAACACCAATAATGGGATTGAAAAGAAATGCGGCCGTCAAACCCACTGCAAGCATCACAATTGATGCATCATTGGTTTTTAGGCCATAGATATCTGTATAAAAATAAGCTAAATAGGTAATTAGCGTTTGAAATACTAAGTTTGCAGCTAAGTCACCCAGACTATAGCCTACCTTTTCAACAAATGACACTTTCTGTGAGTCTGATTTCATGTTTGTGTGAATTTTTAAATTAAATATAAGTTTACTTTATAATACAATCTATTTCTAAAATACATTTAAAAAACATTTTAATATGTTGATATTTATTCATTTATAATCATAAAGGCAAATACGTTGAATCTCCCATTCTCCGGAAGAAATACGCATGTGACGACCCTGATGAGTTTGATCCCCATTCAGCCTTTTGTACATCCAACCATTGCCGTCCTTTTTGCATGCATCTACCGACAAAAGCCCTGTAGTAAGCGCCGGTTTTTTTATATTCCGAAATGTACAAACCACGCTTGTACCTCCTATCCAAAATTCACCGGGCTGAGTTTCGATAATTATACAACCGGCTTGTGTCCAGGTTTCGGCTTTTGCCCCATCACTCCATGGTAAAGTAAAAACGTGTGAAACAACAATTTGATAATCACCAATTTCAATCGTATCGGTTTTATGTTCTTTATCCAGATACACTCCGTTTGTCTTGGTGGGGTCGGTCAATATCAGTTCCGATAAATCATCGATAATTTGATAGCTTTTCATCAAAGAATTATTGGCTCCATCCGGCGCCGACTCTATTGAAAACGGAGAAAAGCCCAGTGATTTATGACGTCCGATAACATAAAAAACCTGTGAAGCATTTTGCTCTTCCAATTTAATTTCAGGAATAAAAACAGGATTTCCAAGTACATCATATAGCTGACACCAGTGTCTGAAATCGCCATGGTATATATCGGGCGATAACATATCGATGTTTGGAGCAGCTGCTTGCCAGATATTAATTAAATGAGGTAATGGCCCTCCGCTTGGGTATTTACCCGGATCAACATGAGGGCGGTTTAGCGCACAGTTCACAAACATTGGTAAGTTATATGCTGTCTTTCCTGCCTGAGCTACCTTATCGGCAAATACGGCATAATGCCAGGCTGTAAAAATTTCGTCTGTTGCCAGTCCTTTACCGAAAACTGCTTCCCAGTTTCCGTTTTGTCTGTATCCGTTTTTAGCCCATACATCTTTTATATGTGGCAAAAGAACAGATTTATTTTTTTTTAAATAATCAATGAGTTGAAATGGAACATCCATCCGAAAAGCCTTGTTGGCAGCTGCAGAATAATCGCGTGCTTCGGGAAGTTGACCTATTTCATTCTCCACTTGCACCATTATCACTGTGCGATCTTCCGAATCGGTGGTTTTGAGATAAGCCATAAGCGCTTTAAAGGCTTTCATGTCGGCATTGAGCGTTTGGTTGCTGAATGCACTTAAAATTTCGGCAGGGTTGCCGTTCCTGTCTAACGTACGTGGGAATCGTTTGTCATCCAGTTTCACCCAAGCGGGTGCATAACACGACATGCTGTTTTTCCAGCTTCCAAACCACAGCAAAACTAATTTAATGTCATGATTTCTTGCTTGTTTTAGCATGTTATCGACGAGGCTAAAGTCGAATTTACCTTCGGTAGGTTCGGTAAGTTCCCAATAAACCGGAACAAGTACTGTGTTCAGGTTCATGTTTTTTATTTTTGGCCACCATATGTTCATCTCGTTTATATCCGAAGCAGCTGAATTCCCTGTTTCTCCGCCAAGGATTAAAAAAGGTTGATTGTCGACCAATAGTTGTGTTGAATTGCTTTTAACTACGAAACCCGGGATATTCTTATCAGCGCCATTTACCAATAAGGTAACAGCCATAAGAAGTATCAATGTGAGTAGTATTCGGAGTTTAAAAACCTTCATGTAAAATGTTGTATTTTGTTTTTGTAAATATTTACTGAAAACACATCAGTAGATAAAAATAGCTGATTGGGAATGCGAACGACTGGTTCCATCCCAATCAGCCATAATTTAATTAATATAATCAATAACCAGGATTCTG
>CAYMHE010000089.1:0-10923 GCA_964390175.1 uncultured Paludibacter sp. | reverse complement strand
TGGATGCAAATGGACCTTGAATATATTGATAAATGGTCCTTGTGGGAGGATGCAAAACTAATATTGGGTACAGTGGGAGTTATATTTAAAATGAGTGGAAGATAATGTGTTTTTCCATTCGAAACTCCTCAAATGGTTGAATCGCTTCAAAACTTATTATGTCTAAAAAAAACAGTAGCGGAAAACTCTTTTTTCAAAGGGCTTTCCGCTACGTCGTTTATGTTGTTCCTTTAGAATTTGTATTCCACACCAATACCAAATATCTCGATTCTTGGATACGCAGAAAACTACAGGGCTATCGACTAAAGCAGTGTAAGCGAACAATCACGCTATAACATTTTTTGAAAAGCAGCGGGGTTGATATTTGGCAAAGCTGGATATTGGCACTGTCAGGCAAGGGTCATTGGCGCAAATCGGGTTGCCGTAAATGCACCAAGCACTTAGCACCAAGTGGTTTGACGAAGTAGATTTATATAACCTCACATTAAATTACGAGACATTAAACAATTAAAAGAAACTGCCGTGTGCGAGAGCATGCACGGTGGTGTGAGAGGGCGAGGGAGTAATCCCCCTACCTACTCGATTATGCCTATTTCACATATCTCAAATGTTAGTTAGTTTTGCTTTGAAGTTAATCAACAATGTCGTTAAACATGTTGCATTTGTCCTTATATAACAGAAATTGATTTAACTTCCGTTGTAAAAAACTTAGTTAAAAAGATATGATGCGATATTTGTTAAAATAATTAATTCTACTTCTATGTTGTAATCCAAATTACAACATAGAAGTAGAATTATAAAGTTTAATAAATAGTATTCTAAGGGTAAAGATTAAAAAACACCTACCCAATAATTGTAAGCTGAGGATAACACATCAGCGTATTCATCAACGGCTTTAATACAGTATAAATCTTGGGGAACAAGCTCGCCAATTTGCTGCAAAGTGGTTATTTCGTTCTGAATTTCAGTTAGTCTTCGGTAGTCGGGAAAAAGTGTTTTAACCGTAGTCAGGTATTGTGAAATAGCATCAATCAACATTGGCGACATTTTTTCGCAAAACTTTATTTTGAGGGCGTATATCTGTTTTTCGGCGGCATTAGATCTTGCAATTTCAGCATCACTACATATTCCTGAACAGAGTTGTTTTTCTAAAGGATGTATTTTTTCGTTCAGTTTGCGTGTTTCGATGGTATCTTGTGTTTCTACATTTTTAAACAAATGAGATACTTTCTCCATAGCGAATGTAATCCGTTCACCAATCGCTTTTTCTTCTTTGACCAACTCAAACAATCTGGCACTTTTTTCTGTTTTTTTTATGGCTGCCTGTGGATTTTGTTTTGCTTTTTGCATTTGTTGACTGGCATAATTTTGAGCCCATTTTTCTTGCTCTTCATCGCTCATTTCTCCCACTTTTTCCAAATCTTGCATCGAAACTCCATATTGCTCACTAACTACTTTCTCTGCCGCTTTTCTGCCTTGTTCTTCGTTGCCGTCTGATTTTTGAAGTTTCTGTACATCGTTTTCGCTCAATCCCGATTGACCAATGGCATTTGATACTATTTTATTTTTATTTTTTTCCATATCAGCCTGAGTTTTGGACTGGATGCGGTCGATGACTTCTTTTAAATCGGATTTTACTTGATAAATTTTATCTGTAAAACGATTTACTACTGATGTGTCGGCAGCACAAGCTACAGTGGGTATTGCCGGCAGTCGGCTTAAAAATGATTCCGGGGTAGATTGTGCTTTTGTTGATAGATAGCAAACGAATACGATTACTGTTAAAATGTACGATTGTTTCTTTTTCATTTTACATATTTTTTAGAGATTATAAAATTCAATTAATTATGAATGAATAAAATAGTATAGTAACGAATGGGTTAAATGTTCTCTCGTTCAGTTTCCATAAAAGGTTTGTCGTCGTATAAATATAATAATTCATCCAAGTAAGATAGTAAAAACCCAAAACTCAACCCGTATTTTGTTTGGTATGTGTAGGGGGTGTACATCATTTTTTTCAGTTCGTCTGATAATTGATCAGTTTTGGTAAATGTATCGATGTTATCATTTATAAAATGCAGATAATTCATCAAATACTCTCTGCGAACCGCAGCCATTGCTTTGCATTTTTCGGTTTTTTCAAGCTTTATTTTTTTTACAATCTGATTTGTACTTTTGCCCTGTTTTTCTGTGTCTTTTTTTTGTTGTTCGAGTGCTTCGTTTATTTCAATATACTTAAGTTCAACATCGCCCTTTTTATCAGCATATTCAGAAATAATACTCCTCAATACCGACTGCGTATTTTCCTCAATAGCCTCAATTTCCTCCAACAATTTTTTTATTTTTTCTGAATTTGCTGTTTCAAACATATCCGTTCGGGGTTTGGCGGCAGTTTCAGCTTCGGCAATTACTTGTTCCTCATTGACTTTGAGCATTTCCACCTTGTTTTTAATATCCAGCAATTTATCGTTCCACATCATTATTTTTTCATCATTCTCGCTACAAATATTATTGGGTAACGAAGGTATTTCTGAAAGATATTTCAGAACAAGATGCTGTGGAAACGCAACCACGTTTGAGATCAATAGAAGTAGGAGCAGGGTGTAAAATTTTGGATGTTTCATTGTTTTTCGAATTTGTAGAGGTGTAAAAATTTACTTTAAAAATTTCAGACATTCGTAAGCGCCTGCTTTATCCGTAGCTTTCAGCAGGTATGCACCTTTTTCGCGTGAACGCACATTCAGCACCACTCGATCTGACGCATTGGTTTGTTCGGAATAAAGTGTGTTGCCATTTATTCTTATAATCTCTATTTTTTCAAAACGCATCATTCCTTCTACGGTTATCTGTCCCGATGCAGGATTTGAATAAATTTTCATTGCCGGATTTTTGACAGACGGGACATCGGTAGTCAGATTTGGTGCCCAAAAATTGCCCGAAAGCACGTGTAAGTAAATCAAACGCAAGTAATGATAATAAGCAAGACTTTCATTCAACTCACCTAATCTGGTGCTGAATGAGTTGGTGATAGACTGGCTGTTGCACATAGCCCCGACAGCGAAAGCACCAACAAATGCGCTATTGTTATATTGTCCTATGGCATTTCCGTTGAGTGTATAGCCATCTTTGATATTCGATGCGCCTTTTCCATTTGCCCAATTTGTGACTTTGGTACACCATTGCTGTGCTTTCGTGTTTCCATTCCACAAGTAATCGAGTGCAATTCGCCACGGCACGCGACAGGCATCGTACTGGTAATTTCCGCTTCTGCTTCTTGTTCCGGCAGTGCCTGAAACACTTTGCCAATCGGGCACCAAGCCCGTTGTAGCATTAGCAGCATTGTTTAAAATGGTATATGTGTCATCTGCAAGAGCTGTCCAGATATTATCATTGGTCACTTGCGCAAAAATTCGGAAGAATGCCGGTGTGTAATATGATATATTTGTCTCGTTGCATCCTCCATATCCATAGCCGGCTTTGAGTGTCGTTATCCCTGCACAATTGGTAACGACACTGTTTTTAAGAATTCCGATAAGTGTTTTTGCTTTTTCCAGATAATCCTCTTTCCATTGTCTGTGTCCAATGATAAGAGAGAAAGCCACGTCAATATCCGCATCAGTGATACTTCCGGCATCGATGATACCCCCGCAGTTTACCTTCCAAGCCATCATATTATTCGCCGAAGAACTGCGTTTTGATTTGTAAAAATTCCACAACTTGTCATAATTTTCCTTGTCGCCCTGATAGGCGGCAATAAGCATAACATAACCCACAAACTCACTTTTTGTTATATCTTTTGTTTCTGCTATCGGTCTGACATTATTATCACAAGCTACTAAAAATGAGGTTTTTAACTTTGTGTACTCACTTTGAGCAAGAGTGGAGTTGATGGTTGTCGGTTTATAACCATAGGGGTATGTGATGTTTTGTGGAAATGGCTTTGTTTGTCCTGATAGATGGAGGCTTATGATTGCAAAAACGCAAATAACGATTGATTGAATATGCTTTTTCATAGGTGATTTTTTTTGATTTATGGATAAACAGACCGTTTTTGATCGAAGAAATAAATGTAATGTGTTTGTGTGTTGAATGCCGTAAAACAACGTTCGGCGTAATATAATAGCCGAAGCTGTGAAAAATGTTTTGTTGAGACTTACCGTTTATGAATTGTCATTGGACAAATATTTGATAATTATTTTCTTTTTTCTGTTTTTTTACTCTTTTGGCATCATAATCAATTTTGCATTTACTTTGGTTTCAGTTTCTCCATTATCCTTTTTAATGTGTACACCTGAAACATTGATTTCATAAACGCCTTTCGGGTCAAGCAAATACGCTTCAAGGGCTTTGCTGTTTGGTATTGACATTGGAATAATGATTTCTCCGTTTTCGGGATTATTCACTTTCATATTTGAATAAAATATTCCGAAATCCAGCCCGTATTTTGGGTCAAGTTGTTCGTCAAAAGGTTCTAATTTGCCACAAGGATAGTCTCTTTGCTGTCCTTTCGAGTTGCCTGTTGTTCTGTATTTTCCTGTTTGAAAAAGTCCGCGCATATTTGAGCCGGGTTTAATCAATAAGCAATATTTGGGAACTAAGTTGGTTATCGTCATATTGTTTGTTTCTATTCCGCGTTCGAACACTATGCTGACGGAAATATCAAAACCGTTGCTTTGTCCCTTCGTAGTTTCTGAGCGAGATAATTCTAATTTGTTGTTACACAAAGTATAAGTGCTTCTGCTTGCTTCCGATTTGATAGATGTGGGTTCACCATTAGCATTTTTCAGAGTTGATCCAGATACAATACTAAACTCGCTAAGTTCTGTCAGAGCCTTATTGAAGGTTTCTTTGTTGTGATTTATATAATTAATTCTTTCGGGAATTATGGTTAGGTCAAGCGAAAGTATTGTATTTGTTTCTGAAAAAGATTTTCCTTCTTTGGTGTTGTCAAGTGAGGGATTTCCTGTTCTTTCCACTGAATGGATTTCAATTTCACCCACCAAATCGGTTATTTTCTTTTTTACTTTTACAGGAATATAGGATTTCTCAATTCTAATAATTTTTTCGCTTGGAGCGATAGTTTCGGCAAAATAATGAATGTTGTAATCAATTCTTTTATCCGGAGTTTTATGGGTGAATTTCACCATTCCATATTGATCCGTTTTTAACTGCTCTACATCAAATGTTCCCTCCTCTGTTCTGACATATACAGTTGCATCTTCCACAGGTTTGTCGTCTGCATCTTTTACCTGAAACATAACTAATATTTCTTTTCCGGCTTCAGCTTTTATGCTTTTTTCTTTGCTAAGATAAACCAGTTCCGGACAAATTGCTTTTCGTTGGTCTTCCTTCCTGATTTTTTTTTCAAAATCGGTGATAATGTCAATCATCGGTCGTGAACTATTACCGGCACCAATAGACAATGCCGCCGTCATTCCTGCAAATTTGGCTTCTTCCGGTTTTTCAAAAACAGAAGTTTTTTTGCTACTAAACGACGGGTGTTTGCCGTAACTAAATATACTGTAATGCTGTATCTGCCGGTTTCGGTTTGCTTCAATTCTCCCCAAATCATATAATCGGTAGCCGAATATGGTCCTTGACTTGGACCTATCAATACTTGTTCAGTTGCTGATTGCAGAATGCGCATCGGTTGAAACTCAAGGGAAAAAAATTCGTTAGTGGCTTTGGAGTTAAGTAATAATTGCTGTACGCATCCGTCGCTCGCCATAAATAATTCTGGTGAGGAATTAGGAACGCAAACGGCAATATCATAGACGTAAATCATTCTTTTACAGTCGATGGCAAAAGTGCAGGATGTAAAAAAAAGATAAAACAATACCGCTATAAAGACAACTTTCCGAATGATTTCCGTTTTCATGCGTTCATAACTTATTTTTAATTGTCACATGAAACTTGCACATAAACATCTCCTTGCGTGTCTGTATTTATTTGTCGTGCTCGTTTCATAAGTCATATTTTTTTTGCAAAAGGAAACTGATACTGGCTGTAACTATGATTAGCAGCAACCAGTATTTTCATTTTAAACGAGTTGAAAGGAGCTATAATTTTATAAATTAGCTTCACTGATTTGTCGGCACTGCTCGGCATAGCCTTAAAACTTCGTTTTGGCTCTGCCCTCACAGCTTGACAAATTCTACCCTACGGTTCTTAGCTTTGTTTTCGCTTGAAGTGTTTGATACAATAGGTTGAGTTTCACCTTTACCATCGGTTTGGATACGGCTACCGTCAATGCTGAATTGTGAAACAAGTGCATTTTTTACCGATGCGGCGCGGCGTTTGGACAAATCAAGGTTCACAGCATCGTTACCATCACTGTCGGTATGACCAATGATTTTAATATTCACGGTCGGGTTTTCTTTCAGCACCTTTGCAATATCGCTGATGGTACCGTACGATTCGGGTTTTACTACATCTTTGTTTACATCGAAATAAATGCCGTAACTGACCAATTTTCCTTCGGTAATCAGTTTACTGCGTGTGTCGGGTGCAGCGGTGGTAACTTTGATGTTCGAAACATAAGGTGTACTATGTGTACTCCATCCACTGAAACGCAATCGGTTAAATTTTGTTCCCGCATGAATATTTGTTGGCATGTCGAAAGCTTTGGCTCCTTGATGATAGATACGCAACCTGCGGTTTTGTACCCAAACAATCACGTGGTTGACTTGATTTAGAACAACCGGATTAGTAGTTGATTCTCCTTCAATCCAGCCTCCCACATCCATGCTGTTATTATATCCTTTGGTGTACCAGCGCCCTTCTTCGAATGATATATGTACACCCTTCGTGCCCGGATAAAGGTCATCGGTTAATTCAGTATTTCCGGGGTCTTCATAAAAAGTCAGCGAATAGCCGTTGGCAAAATCCCCATCGGGGATAATATCAAATTCCATGATGAAGTTTTCGGGGAAAAGGATTTGTTTGGTATAGCAATATACAGCATCCTCCTTATTCATATGAAACCAATTTCCAGAAGCTATATTGACGGTTTTTACTTCGCCACCACCGTTGGTGGTCCATAATGCAGGAAAGTCACCAATGGCATCCTGCGAAAAGTCTTCGAAGTAAAGTACTTTATCACCCGGAATAAAATCATATTTGGTGTACGATTCCATTTTTGTTTTATTGGTTTTCGCACCGTTAGTTTCTTCGTCACTCTCTTCGGTTGTTTGGTTTGTGTCGGTGGTGGTAGTTTGTTTTTTTACTTTTTTGCCCGACTTTTTTATAGCGTCTTCAGTTTTGTCTAATCCTTTGTCTACTGCTTCATCGGTTTTTTCTTCTATACGTTGTTCAATTTTTTCTTTTACACGGTTTCGGGTACGTTCAAGTAATGACTGAGCTTCGATTTTAATATTTGTCAATAAGTACAGACAAATTAAAAATATAGTTTTTTTCATGTTGATATGATTATTGAAGTTAGAACGTTTTTCTATCAACAACAAAATTATGGATGGTAGTTGAGAATTGATTGTAAAAAAACGACAAATTATAATCGTCCTTCGATTCGGCCGGAAAACATTTTAATAATGTTGAGGTTACGGTTAAAAAAATAACCGGGAGTTTCTCCAATAATTGACTGAAAATCCTTTATCAAATGTGCCTGATCAAAGTAATGACCATCAAAAATTAAATCCTGATAATCAATGGCTTTTTCAAGATTTATTTTCGTCCAGAGATAATCAACACGTACAATTCTCATCAACATTTTGGGTGTTACACCGGTACGTTTGATAAAGTTACGCTCTAAAGTACGTTGGCAAATAGGACAATCAATAATAATGTCTTTTAATAGATTTTTGGTGCTATTATTAATTATTTTGTCATAAAGTTTATCAATAGCATCGGGTATATATTCCGTTTTTTGAATGGAATTAATAAAATTTGTAAAATAATTTATTCTTTCCTTTATATCATTCATTTTAGATAAAGCAACCCAAAGCGGATAGAAAATATTTTCGGATAAAGCAATGCCATATTTTGGAACAGGGGATAGATTGACGTCAAAAATACGAGAAAAAACGGTAGGCTTGCAAACGGCTATAAATGTATCCATCTCGCCGTAAAGATTTAGTGAGAGGGATTTTGAAAGGATGGGCGTTGCAAAAAAAGGTTCGAGTTGGATCTCATTATCTTCCAAAATGAAAGGGGTGTCCCTGAAATGAAATATAATGGAAATATCCGGGCGAGGAACAAATTTTTCAGCTATAAATGATTCATTAAGCCTAAACAATTCAAATTGTCGGATGAGCCATTTGTTTCTTTTATTGTTTTCAAAAAAGTCAACATTAAACATAAGCAACTATATTGTCGTCTGTCTGTGTTTTTATCGAAATACTTTTGGTGCATTTTACCGTTTGCTCAACTTGTATTTTTCCGCAATTGCACTTTTCTCTTCGTCGTTCAACGAAGCCATATAACCTTTCCATCCCGGACACCAGTTGATGTGCCAGCGCCAAAATCTTCCGGCAAATGATTTTGGATTCGCGTCATACTTTGCCCGCATTATGCAGTTTGCACAATTTTCTTTTGTTTCCATAATACGATTGTTTCTTTAATGATTATTCATGCTGTTTTAAGATCAAATTCTGTCGTGATTTTAATATTTTCGCGATTTCCTTCGACGAGTTTTAAGTGATATCCGGCACTTTCAACCCAATCTCAATAAACTGTTTCGGAACATCGGAATTCATCCTGAGCCCTTTGCTGCCCGCCACTATTACACTGTAATTTGCGGCTATACTCTATTGTCTGAAAAATTTATAGCAACAAAGATACAGCATTTCATCTTAAAAAACAATCGGTTATAGATGATGAAAAACTTATTTTTATATTTAATGGTTCGTTATAGTGTATTCTTTATTGATGCTAACGGTCAGTTTAAAAAAAATGTTGCAAGTTTGGGTGAAAATGAACATTGCCATAAGACATTTGACCCAAAATCAAGCTTGAGTAATAATTATTCGAGCGTGATTGACAATCATTCAAGCTTGATTGACAATTGTTATTATCCCGAACCAAAGTTAATGCTAAAAGTCAAATAATTTGATACATTAACGTTTGTTTTTAAACATTTTCTTAGTGTTTTTTTTACGACTTTACATCTTTGCGTTAAAAGACCATATTTTAGAACAAACCATTGATTAATAGACGGTATTAGAATTTGTATTCCACACCAATACCAAATACTTTATTGGTACGGTCGTAAGTATCGCTTCCTGCAACACCTGTTCCGTTATAGCTGACAGATGCTTTTGTCCATGGCGAATAATTGGTAAAGAAATACGCCAGGTTCAGTCTTAGGTCAGAAGTGATATTAACAGCTCCACCAAAACCTACAGAATAAGAGTTCAGGCTGAAGCTCATATCGCTTTGGTATGCATCGGTAACGCCTGTACGTGTAATTTGTGCACCGGCACTTACCAAAAATACCTTATTGATAATGTATTCCGAACCCAACAGATATTCGTTGATACCACCATTTATATAATTCTGTTTGTCGTTGGCCATGCTGGCGTCCGAGTCGAAGAAGTGGTGATAACCGGCAGAAACATTCCAGCTTTTAGTTATTTGATAGTCGCCACCCACCGAAAGGAAAGCAGGAATATCGTGTGGAGTGTTTACGCCGTCTTTGTATAAACCGGTATCATCTATTGTTGTTTTATTCTGAACATTTAGTGCGCTTTTAAATTCGTATTTGGCAGCGAGGTTCAGTTTGTCGAATTTATAGTTGATACTAAGAATTGGTGTTACGCCCCAGCCCGATTGTGTCGATTCCAATTGTTTGTCAGCAGTGCCAGCAGCATTAGCCGACATAGCAGTGGCTTTTCCTGTAAAGACCGGTGCTGCAGCTGATAATGTACCCTGAGCAGTTTGAATATTGATGGCGCCGATTTGACCAGGGGTCAGACCAGCAGCTCCTAACAGACCCTGAATCTGCGCTATTTGAGCGGCAGATAATCCAGCTGAAGTACCATTTGCCAACAATGTTGTTCCGCCGCCACCTGCAACAATAGGCTGTAGACCGGTAGCATACGAATTAGCTCCTGCTGCCCAGGTATTCAATGCTGTGGCTGCATCTGTAAAGAATTTTGAGGCTGAAACCAAGGCAGAGCCATTATAAGAAGCTCCAAATGCAGGTTGATTTGGATTGATTTGAATGTTTTTTAAATGTCCTTTGTAGCCGTTATTCACAATATTCAACCGCAGACCTACTGCAGCCGACAAAGCTTCGTTTATTTTGTAAGTGCCGTTCAGTTGTACTCCGAAAATGTACTGACGACCTTCCATGTATTGATCCACAGAATAAGTTGTTGTATTGATTCCGTTGGCTTTGAGCGAAAGCGGAATCATAGAGGCAGGTGCTTCGAACGAAGGTAATCCATTGTTGAATACAGCTTTTCCGCCACCACCGGTTACTGCAAATGCTGCGGATATTGCATATCGGTCTTTTTTGTACGCCAACTGAAAGCTTGGAATAAGTGGCGCCGAAGCTTCTCCCGTGAATACTTTGGTTGCATTTCCATTGTTGTTTGCTGCGAAAGGAGCAAAAGTAGAAGTAATCGTACGTGTTTGGTATGCGCTCTGATTATTCAGCGAAAAATGAAGGCCATCGGTAAGGAAAATCAAACCAGCCGGATTGGTATATACGCCATCGATACCGGTGGTGGCATCAAGTGCCGGATTACGAAGGAAATGAACGCTTTGGTTGGTGTTGGTCATTAATCCTCCGGCAAAAACGCTTGAACCTGCTAAGGCTAATAATGAAATTAAAATTACTTTCTTCATAAATAATTGTGTTTAATAGAATTAATTTTCCGGTATTGTATTACTAAATTAAATATTTGTTAAGTTTTTACCGGATATAGCGCACAAAAGTACACAATATTTTGGTATTTGTGCAAT
>CAYMHE010000088.1:8130-10940 GCA_964390175.1 uncultured Paludibacter sp. | reverse complement strand
GTGTTGAATAATTTCGGCACAAAATACGACATTATATTTTGACCATTACTTAGTTGTATTCAAGGCTTATTTTGTTAAGCAAAGATATTCATTTTCAAATTGATTTGGACTTTTTCGTTGTAACTTTATATGAGGTTTTTCTGTATTGTAAAGTAATACACTTCGGTCAACCTCTTTTTGTAACTGTTCAAAAGAATTTATAATTCTATGAACTAGATAATTATTTTTAATAACGCCATTAATGCGTTCGGCTTTTCCATTTTCCCAGGGGTATTGACACAAACTGTTTATTATTTCGTGTTTTTTAGTCAGTTCTAAGAAATCTTTATCATAATACTGTCCACCTCCGTCAGAATGAAAAATAAGCGTATGAATACTTATATTCAAATCTATGCGGGATTTGATTGCTTTTTGTAAAGCAGGTAAAGTGGTTTGTTCGGTCTTTAATCGTTGTGAAACGGCATGACCCACAATTACTCTTGTGAATGCATCAATGATAAAGGTTATATAATAAAACCTTCCATTGAGCTCATAATAGGTAATATCACTTTGCCAAACCTGATTGGGTTTATTTATAACTAATCCAATCAGTAGATTATCAAACCGGATTACACCCGAACTATCAGTGGTTCTTCGCCAGTTATGTGCGCGCTCAACCATTAAACCAGATTGCTAACAAAGTATTTCAAAACGATCCCGCCCAATGCCAATGGGAGTTATTTTGAAATAAATATCACGCAATCCCATAGTAGGATGGTCTTCTCGGACACGATATACCAACAGCAGAATTTGTTCTTCGATAGAGCGTTCTTGCAGGTATCTATCCATCCGTTGATGAAAAGCCTGTTTGCTTAATCCGATACTTTGATAGAGTTTATTTAAGCTGTAAGTCAGTGTTTTTCGGTTTTTCCAGAAATATTCGATGGTGTGGAAAAGATTTTTTTTTTAATATCCACTCCATAAGTCTCTTCGGCTAACTCTATCATTTTATCTTGAAAATCAATGAGTATCTGCTTTTGTCCAATAATACGTTCAAGTTCAGATACACGCTTTTTGAGTTCAAGAAGCTGACGGGTGTCACTGTCAGTTTCGACAACCAAACGTTCTTTTTTGTTCTTCATGCTACCAAATTTATCTATCCAAAGATAGACATTTTTTGAAGCTACTTGATATTGAGAGCAAATTTCAGAAACTTTGGTTTGTCCTGTCTCGAGTTCTCGAACTTTTTGAATCTTGAAATTGTCGCTGAATTTACGTTGCCGACGTTCAGCAGTTGTCATTTTTAATTGATCTAGTCGTGCCATATTGTTTCACTTTTTAGTTGGTTTTGTTACTCTAAAGTGGTCAACGTATTTCAGGCATTGACAGGTTCCGAGTTTCGGGTTCCGGCTGGAGGCTCTTGACCGTCTTCGTTCTTTTGTCTTTTGTCAAAAGTCAAAGGTCTGGAGACAGTTGACAATTCAACGATTCAACAATTCAACGCTTCAACATTTGTCTGGAGACCGGAGACTGGCGACTGTTGACAATTCAACGATTGGCACATTATCAGATTTGTTTTGGTTATTAAATAAAAAAATAGAATGGAAAAAACGTGGAGATGGTTCGGCAGAAAAGACCGGATCACATTGGATATGCTTCGGCAAATAGGAGTAGAGGGCATTGTAACTGCTTTGCACGATGTGCCAAATGGTGATGTATGGACTTACGAAGCCATTACTGATTTGAAAAACTATATCGAAAGTTTCGGCTTGCGTTGGTCGGTGGTGGAAAGTTTGCCCGTGTCCGAAAGTATTAAGTTCGGAGGCGCCGACAGAGAAAGATTGCTTCAGAATTATTGCGAAAGTCTTCGCAACCTGGGGAAAGCAGGCATTAAAACAGTTGTGTATAACTTTATGCCTGTTATCGACTGGATTCGTACCGATTTGAACTTTAAATTGCCCAACGGTACACAAACTTTATTTTTCGATAAAATTCGTTTTGCTTATTTCGATATGCACATCCTGAACCGGAAAGATGCAGCGAAAGATTATTCCGAAGCCGAACTCGAAAAGGTGGCGGAGCTTGCCAAAACAATTACAAAAGCCGAGCATGAAGCTTTGATTCAAACAATAATTGTGAAAACGCAGGGCTTTGTGAACGACAGCTTCAAAGGCGATGTGCAAAAACCTGTAGAGCTTTTCAAAGCGTTGTTGGCAAAATATGATGGCATCGACAAGCAACAATTGCGCGAAAACCTGAAATATTTTCTCGAAAGTGTAATTCCTACAGCCCGCGAAGCAGGGATTAATCTTTGTGTTCACCCCGACGACCCTCCAATGGCAGTGTTGGGTTTGCCACGCATTGTCACCAACGAAAAGGACATTGAGTGGGTGCTGAATGCGGTTGATGTGCCTAACAATGGACTTACATTTTGTGCCGGTTCGCTCAGTTCGGGTTTACACAACGATGTGCCTGCTTTGGCTGCTAAATTTGCAAAAAGAACGCATTTTGTTCATTTACGAAGTACTGATGTGGATGAAAATGGAAACTTTATGGAAGCCAATCACCTCGAAGGACGTGGGCATTTAATTGAATTGGTACGCATTTTCGAACGTGAACATCCGGGATTGCCTATGCGGGTGGATCATGGTAAACTTATGCTCGACGATGTGAACAAACCCGACAATCCGGGTTATTCGTTTTACGGACGTATGTATGCTTTGGCCGAAGTTTCGGGCATTATGGCCACTGTAGCCAACGAAATCAACAAATCATAAAAACCCGACATTGGCAAAGTCAAGCTCAACAACTGCATTGTCAAGCTCAACAAC
>CAYMHE010000088.1:0-8030 GCA_964390175.1 uncultured Paludibacter sp. | reverse complement strand
TCAACAACTGCATTGTCAAGCTCAACAACTGCATTGTCAAGCTCAATAATGTCAACATCAGGCGTGTTGGAGCGACGAAGTAAGTTAAGTATAACAACAGTAATAACAAAAGATGAAAACTAATTGTAAAAAATAATATATTATGAACGAAATGTTTAGTATTGAAGGTAAGGTAGCGGTAATTACCGGTGCAGGGGGCGTTTTGGGAGGAAGCATTGCCAAAAGTTTTGTGAAAGCAGGCGCCCGCGTTGTGGCCATGGACATACGTCAGGAAAATCTTGATGCACGTGTGGCTGAACTAACTGCCGATGGTGGTCAGGCCATTGGCATTATTGGTAATGTGCTCGATATTCCAAGTTTGCAAAAAGCAGCCGACGAAATCGTTGCACAATGGGGAAGCATCGACATTCTGCTCAATATAGCAGGTGGTAATATCCCCGGAGCTACTTTAGCTGATGATCAGAGCTTTTTCGATATGGAAATAGCCAACTGGGACAAAGTGACCAACCTGAACATGAACGGTACAGTGTATCCGAGTTATGTTTTTGGCAAGGTAATGGCGCAACAGAAATCAGGAAGTATTATCAATGTGTCATCAATGGCAGCTTTTCAATCCATGACACGTGTACCGGGATATTCGGCAGCCAAAGCAGCTGTTAGTAACTTTACACAATGGCTTGCCATGGAAATGGCTATGAAATACGGAGATGGTGTTCGCGTGAATGCAATTGCACCGGGCTTTTTTATCGGTGACCAGAACCGTGCTGTGCTTATCAATCCGGATGGTTCATTGACCGACCGTAGCGTGAAAGTGCTTGCCAATACACCTATGAAACGTTTTGGTGATATCACTGAATTGAACGGCGCCGTTCAGTTTTTATGTTCTCCGGCTGCCAGTTTTATCACAGGGGTTGTATTGCCTGTCGATGGCGGTTTCAATATGTTCAGCGGAGTCTAAGTATTTACTATTTGACAATTGACAATTGACAATTTGAAGAGTTTGAAGAGTTTGAAGATTTGAAGATTTGAGGAGTGGGTGAGTTGATAATTGACGATTCAACAGTTCAACGCTTCAACGCTTCAACAATTCAACGCTTCAACAGTTCAACGCTTCAACGCTTCAACAATAGAAACCCCCGGTTGAAAATTGCTTGCTACCGGGGGTTTTTTATTGTTGTCGCTTTATGGAAACTGTATTTATCAGTCCATTCCGGCGTTGATTACTTCGTTTATTTCAGATGCTTGGCAAAGAACCCCAACATGGCGCTGTAAAAATCCATACGATTTTCTTCGCGTTGGAATCCATGTCCTTCGTTGTATTTTACCATATATGGCACATCAAAACCTTTGGCCCTGAGTGCAGTCACAATCTGATCGCTCTCGTTGATGTTCACGCGTGGATCGTTAGCGCCCTGTACCACCAGCAAAGGTTTCTTAATTTTGTCGACATTGTTCACTGCCGATACTTCACGTGCAATTTTAAGCTCTTCAGGATTATCAAGATCGTACCATATTTCGCCCATTATTTTTAATTGTGGTTTCCAGTACTCCGGCATTGACTTAAACAATGTTTCAATGTTCGAAACGCCTACATAATTCACCCCGCAAGCATATAAATCGGGTGTTTTCACAAGTCCCATAAGCGTGGCATATCCACCATGACTTCCACCGTAGATACCTATTTTGTTTTCGTTCACCCAACCCTGCGAAATGGCATATTTTACACCATCTTCCACATCGTCCATTACTTTACGACCGATTTGTTTGAATCCGGCTCTCAAAAATTCTTTCCCGTAGCCACCCGAGATTCTGAAATTCACCTGTAAGGTAGCATAACCACGACTTGCAAAAAGCTGAGCTTCGGGATTAAATCCCCAACTGTCGAGTACGCCCTGTGGTCCTCCATGCGGATTCACGATCATCGGTACTTTTTTACCGGCGAGCGCTTCTTTGGGCAGGGTAATGTAACCATGTATCGTTAATCCATCGCGACTTTTAAATGTAATTGGTTTCATTATTGCCATATCGGCTTCCTTAAGTTGCGGCATAAGGTCGTAAAGCAGTTTAAACTTACCAGTAGTCGTATTGTATTCGTAATAAGTGCCATACAACTTATCACTTTGCAGAACGATAAGGAATGTTTTTTCATCGTCGTCGTAACCTGTTACACCGTATTCTTTTCCGGGGAATTGTTTTTTCACCCTGCTGTCAAGGTCCTTGTAGGTTTTACTTACCGGAATAATTTCCGATTTTTCGCCATCATAACCAAAATAATCGATTTCATAATTGCGTTTTCGTGATAAATGCATGCTTGTTGCATCGTAATCGGGGTTCGAGAATACTTCACTTATCTTTTTGTCAGCTTTGAAGTCGTAAAGTATAATGCGAGCTTTGTCGCTGTCGAGGTTACTGTACACATAGGCTTCATCCTTGTTGGCCGATTTATAATTGAAACTTATGATACCGAAGCTGTCGTCCCAGTTCATCTTTTTCATAAGTTTAAATTCGTTTGTGCTGGGGTCCTTGTAGTAAAACTCGGTTTCTACACCGTTTCTCAATTGTGTGTAGGCTCTCAGATTTCCATCTTTATCAAATTCGTAGCCCTGAATAGAATTAGCAGCATCTTTGTTTTCGAACAATTGCGTGATTTCGCCGGTGGCAGCATTCAGGCGGTAAGGTTCAAATATCTGTTTGTTGTTTTTATTCATCTGAAAAATAATTATATTCTTCTGATCTTTCAAAACGCTGATAATACCGGCTCTTACCCCTTCGAAAGGCGTCAGGTCGCTGGCGTTAGTGCCATCGATATTTGTTGCATAAATGTGGAAATTTTCGTTTCCGCCCTTGTCCATCATATAGTAAAGTTTTTCATCGCTTATCCATCCATAGCCTTTTATCAATTCATCTTTTTCTTCGATGGCACGGTTGACTTTGCCGGTGGCAATTTCTTTCACATATACGTGATTTTTGTTTTGTCATCCTTTTCGAGATACGACATGTATTTCCCATTGGGCGACAAGCGGAAAGAAGATGCTTTAGGGCGCGCAAAATAGTCGGCTACCTTATATTTGTAGTTGCCAGCATCAAATGCAGCCAATTGTTTAAGTGTTTCGTCGGAAGTAACCAATGCCGTGTTGCCGGGCAGTGTGCTTTTGAATTTCCGGAGTGTCAACGGCAATTTCGTGCCCATTTGTTCAAAATTTCCTGCAATGCTATCGCCGGTCAATTCACCCGAAAACATAATTTTAGCTGCGGGAACGCTCATGCTTAGTTTATTGTTGGCGAACTCTGTTTTTTCAACAGGAATTCCCGTTGCACCCTGTGCAGGCACATCCATAGTTGAAGTGTAAACGCCATCTTTGTCGCTGATATGGAAAATAAGTTCAAGATTTATGCCCTGAACGGACAATGTTCCCTTCCAGTCGCCGCTTACACTTTGTGCTTTTGCAACCATTGAGAACAAAAAAAGGAAGGCCATTAAGCCGAATGCTGTTTTGTTCATAAAAGTAAATGGATTTAAAATTGATAAAAACTTTTGATAACTACTGTATCAAACAAATCAGCGTTAAAATAGTTTGGAAAGTGAGAATTTGAGAATTTGAAGATTTGAAGAGTTTGAAAGATTTGAGGAGTTGGTGGGTTGATAATTAATAATTAAGGAGTTGATAGAGTTTCTGGTTGGAAAATGTGAAATTCAACGCTTCAACACTTCAACACTTCATCGCTTCAACACTTCATCGCTTCAACAATTCAACGATTCAACGATTGACAGTTCAACAATTTCACGCTTCCACAATTCCACAGTCTTTAACCCTTCGACTTTTTTATTATTTCCTCTTAAAATGTTGATTTTGTTAAATATGTTATTTGTCTTTGGAGGGTGAATTGTAAGTTTCTATTGCTCATGTATAAAACAATAAAGGATAAACACTATAAAGTTGATTCAAAGTTAGGGAATACATAGGCATTGCACGAATATAAGATGTTAGTTGTTAGCGAAAAGAATACAACATTGAATGAAAAGGGAATAGTAACCGTTTGAAAGAAAAAAATGATATGAATAAGATAGCAATATGTGATTTTCCTTATCCTTTATGTGAAATTCAATTTAATGTATATGAAAATCAATTTAATGATCGTGAAACCGAAAATCACAACAATTAAATTCAGTTTAATGTATATGAAACCTGATTTAAGAAGCTTTGGATCCTGTCCTGAATTAGTTTGCCACCGGGTGGTTATGAATATTTATAAATAGTTTGCAAAATACTTGATCTATTAAGTGAATTATGTAAATTTGCAAGGTGATTGTTATTCAAACAATTTTCGATTTGCTAAGGATAAGAACAATGTAGATTCATTTATTTATCTGTCCGGAAGTGTAAATATAGCCAACATAATATAACAGTATGTTTAATTATTTAATTCTATTTATTTATGAAACAGATAGGTTTAATGATTTTGATAGTTACTACGTGTTTCGGGTGTTCAGGTAATTTTGATATAGAAAACCCGGACGTAAGACAATTTGTAACGCAACTGAAAGACGGTTCGTACAATCAGTATTATAAAGGTGAAGATGGCGAAAATCTTTGGACTGTTTTTCCTGAGTTTACATTGAAAGATATCCCCTTATTGCTTGAATATGCAAAGGATACAACATTGATAAGTCCGTGTGATCATTTTCCTGTTAATCCAATATCATCGATACCCCCTTGGCGGGCAGATAAAAATGGCAAGAGTGCTATAATGCTTGGGGAGTATTTGTTGTGGAGTGCCGAAACGATTATCAATGGACATTTTCCTTCTTTGACACCCTTGCTGAGACAAGCATCTGATTCTCAAAATAGAGTACTTAACGGAAAAGAGATATTAATTGTCAGACAAAAGTACCTGGATTGGTGGAATGATTATGGAAAAAAAGGAAATGTAAGTGTATTGCCGTTAAGTGGAACGGGTTATTTGTGGATGTAGTTTTTTTTCAAAGTCTCCATGCTGATTGTTTTTTTAATTGTAAATACTCAAAGAATAAACACAGGTACATTATAAGTTCAAAATAGTTAGCACAGTGTGTATCTATCGGAATAAAGAGGGAAAATTAAATTGATGTTGGGGGCAAACTGGCGATAGTGTATCAGATAATGAGTAAAAACTGAAATGTAAGAAACAAACGATCTAACACAATATAGACTAGATTTTTAAAGGGCAATGTATAAAAACAGATTAAATTTGAGGAATATGCTTGTGGTAGCAATCTGCCTCGCAGTAGTAACATTTTTTTCGAGTTGCGACAAAGAAGACGATATGTTGTTTAAAATAGATGGATTGACTGTCGACAACTATCCCAGAGTAGATGGTTCTTCTTCAACTGAACCATTAAATACATTAATTGCATGTAAATTATTTGGTTGGCGTTATGAATGGAGGTCATTAATGGAAGGAAACGGTATTTGGCGGTTAGTGCCCAATAAAGAAGATGTTCCTACCAATTTCTTTGGCGAAAGGATAAAGTCGACTCAAACACACAATTCAATTATTAACTTAATAGATAATCAAACTGATATTATTATTTCGGCAAGAAAAATGTCGGCAGATGAAAAATTATATGCTGAAAATGTTGGCGTTTCTTTGATTGAAACACCTATTGCTTTAGACGCCCTCGTTTTTCTTGTCAACAAAAAAAATGTCGTTAAATCACTTACAGTTAAACAAGTTCAAGACATATATCTGGGGAGCATTACAAATTGGAACGGACTCGGTGGTGCGAATGAACCAATAAAGCCGTTTATTAGAAATGCAAATTCGGGTAGTCAGGAAATGATGAAAGAAATTGTGATGAATAATACAGGAATGCCTGATTGGGAAGTCGGACATAACGACGAGATTATTTCGACAATGGCGTCAGTCTATACTGAGCTGTCTATGTCTCAAAATGGAATATGTTTTTCACCGCATTACTACAAGGAATATATTATTCGTGATGCAGCTGGAGCAGACAATGTAAAAAGTATTGAGATTAATAAAATCTATCCTGATGCAAAGTCGATAAAAAATAAGTCTTATCCATTTGTTGCCAATGTTTATGTTTCCATTCGTTCAGATATAGACCACAACTCAATGACATATAAATTATATAAATGGTTGCAGACAGAATCCGGAAAACGCGTAATCAGAGAAAGTGGATACGTGCCTAATTAAGCAAAATCAAAATACAGACAAATAGCTTTCATATAACTAACAATCTTATAATGATATCCTTTTGTAGAAAAAATAATACAAACATTTAAAATCATGAAACAAACCATTAAAATCATGGTCCTGATCGGACTATTTACAGTTGCGGGTAATAAGGTGTTTTCGCAAATGAGCGTAGCCTATTATGCTTCGAGCTTTTCGAAGGTTGGATTAAGCTATCACTTTTCCGAAAGAGTCAGGGCCGAATTAAGAGTGTACAGCAATACTTCTTTTGAGGATCTCACTCCTGAGTTAGTGTTTTGTTACAACTTTGTAAATGCCGAAAGATATAATATCTATGCAGGTGCAGGCGTTGTTGCCAATTATTACAATGGGATTGTTATTCCTTTTGGCGTTCAGTTTACGCCCTTCGAAAAGAATGATAAGTTGTCATTGCATATCGAACTGCAACCTACATTTGATTTCGACTATTCACCTTTGCTTCAAAGTTCGTGGGGAATCAGGTATCGGTTCTGAGAAAAAAGGAAATAATAAAGACTAAGGTTTTATCGCTGACAAAAAAATAGAATAACAAAAACAATAAACAATATGAATCCGCTTGACATTTTTCAAAAAGAAGCCCCCGAAGTGGCAAAAGCATTTGATGGGTTGATTGACGCATTAAAAGACACAACAGGCTTAGATGCCAAAACAAAACAATTGGTATATATAGGCATTAAGTCGTCAATGGGAGATACAACAGCCATCTACTATCATGTGCAAATGGCCAAAAAACTGGGAGCAACACGGGAAGAAATCAGAGATACAATTCTGATCACACTTACGGTGTGCGGGCTTAAAGGTGTTGCAAGTTGTTTGCCAACGGCCATGGAAATTTACGACAAAACAGAATAAGTAAAGCGTAGGAAAAACCTAAAAATATATTTATACTGATTTGTTATTCTGTAAATTACTTCCCGTTGCTCAGTGACCGTTGGTACTGAATACAGGCAAATTACATTAAATAAGCGATATAAAAAAAATAGTAATGCTCCTTTTGTTAGCACTTAGTACGGCGAGTGTATTCACACAAGAAACTGTAAGAATTTATGGACGTGTAACCGATTTTAACGACAATCCCATAGACAGTGTCACTGTTAGAGTGAAGAATAAAAAATTTGAAAATCTTTATGAAACCATTACCGATAGTAAGGGTTATTTTTCGATGAATGTATTAAAGGATGCATACAGTAGTATATATGCTATAAAGCTAGTGGATTACGGAAAGACTAAACTCGAATATTGGGCATGGAATATTCCTGCGTTCAATGATTTGGAAATTAATCCAAAATACGAACGGATGGAAATATATGGTGTGAACGCTTTTGAACCACAGGTGGGGCCTTTCGAAACATATATGGTTTATTTCAGACCAATGAGCCTTACAAAATCGCTCGAACTTCAGGGGAAAGGGAGTAAAAAAGAACTTGAAAAAAAGGCAATTGCAGAAAAGAACACAATAGACATTGCTCCAGTTACAATTTCGAAAGATGAATTAAAGGTGGCTATCAACAATCAGGAATCGGAAGTGGTTGGCACCAACAAAATAACAGAGTATGCAAGAGGATCGTATATGTATGGCTATTTAATTCAAATTAAAAAGCCTGCCGATACTGCAAAACAAGCATTGGATTACGATAAAATTTCGATTATACTACATTCGAAGGAAACCAACGAACAGGGTATGGGAGAATGCTTTGTAAAAAGATCAAAATAAAACAGTTGCTTACAACATTGATATACAATTGCAGCTAAATTTTAAAGGAAATAAACTATCTTTATCCGCAAATAAAAAT
>CAYMHE010000087.1:0-11055 GCA_964390175.1 uncultured Paludibacter sp. | reverse complement strand
GGGGGTTTAGCTCATCTGGCTAGAGCGCGACACTGGCAGTGTCGAGGTGACCGGTTCGAGTCCGGTAATCTCCACTTGATACAAAAAAAGGTTGTCTTCAATAAAGACAACCTTTTTTTATGGAATTTTTCCTCCCTTATTCGAAGTGGTACAGAAATATAATTCCGGCTTCGAGTGCTGGTTTTTTACTATCCTTTATTTCGAGCGTGGCAAAAATTTCAGCTTTTGTTGTTCCTCTCAGATTAACAAGCGACTTGAGGGAAGCCCGACAGCGTACTTCGCTATTGACTGTAACTGCCTGCATGAATTTCAATTTATCAATTCCGTAGTTCACAGTGAGTCTCGAATTTCTTACATCGATAATCTGACTCCACAAATGGGGTAGTAACGACAGATTGAGATAGCCGTGGGCGATAGTGGCCTTAAACGGACTTTCGGTTTTGGCACGTTCGGGGTCGGTGTGTATCCATTGATGATCGTGAGTGGCATCTGCAAACCTATCGATCTGGTCCTGGGTTATTTTAATATAATCGGATGTGCCCAGTTCTTTTCCTACGTACTGACTGAACTCATCAAAATTATTAATTATAATCTTGTTCATGAAGAGAATTTATTTTTATTGTTGCACATTTGCTTTCTTAGTGTGCAAATATAGGGCTTTTAAATTTAACAGGCAAGTTTGTTTGCTGTTTTAAATTTAATTTATAGTTGCTAAAAACGCCTTTATGCAGATGCAAACAACCTGAATTTGCTGCGGCAGATCTTATTTCATTTTTTTTCCAAGTCTTTCCACCTCTCTTAGCCAGCTCTTTATTTTATATTCCTGAGCTGTTTTTACAGGCCCAATGGATGTTATTCTTACAGGTTTCACACCGCAGGCTCCGAGTATATTTCTTTTCATCGAAATATGTCCTGTTTGTCCGTAACGGAAATAGAAAGTGAACTTTGTGTTGTTCATTGTCACGAAAATGTGCGCCGATTTTCCTTTGAGCAGTTTTTCGAATATGAGTGAATCTTTGCTGGTTTTATAAGCAAAGCCGGGTGTAAATACTCTATCGATAAAGCCTTTCAGAAGGGCAGGGTAGGTGCCCCACCAGTTGGGATATACAAAAACCAGGTGGTCGGCTTCTTTTATATCTTTCTGAACTTCAATCAGATCTTCTTCCATTTTGAAAAACGGGGCTTGATGCAGGTGCAGCAGAGGATCGAATTTTAAAGTACATAAATTCACAAGTTTACATTTAGCTCCGGCAGCTGTAGCTCCTTTTTGGTAGGCCATTGCCAGTTCGGTACAAAGGCTTTTGATTTCGGGATGCCCGTTGATGATAAGTATGTGTTTCATAATTAACTGTATTGAAAGTTTGACATGAAGAACTACATAAATATATTGAAATTCAGAGTGGCTTTTGATGGCCCTCGTCGAATGCTTGTTTTATTTTCGGAATATGAACGTCTTACTGCTAAGTTTTTGTTTTGATGATGTTGTTTTGAAATTGTTTTGTTTGTTGGCTATAAAGTTTAGCAATGAGCTTATCTTATTTTACATTGAATAAGTACAGGGAAATGATCCGAAGGAACTGTTGCTGGTTTTATTTTATCGTTCAGCACAGTGTAAGTCATTACTTTTACATTTTGAGTAAAAATATAATCAATCAATACATCGATCGGAAATTCGGTAGAAAGGGTGTCCCAACCGTTAAATGTTCCAATACTTCCTTCTGGTTTAGTTTCGGTACTCACTCTGCTGTCTGCCAGGGTGGCGGTCATCGTGTTGTAAACGGCTGTTTCGTAGGGAGGAGCATTGAAATCGCCAACGCAGAAAACGGGAGCATTGCCTGCCATTTTTTTTATTCTTTCGGTGACCAATTTAGCACTTTCGGCACGCGCAAGCACTCCGATATGGTCGAGATGAAGATTAAAAAAATAGAATGTTTTGTTTGTGTTGCGGTCAGTGAATTTAGCCCAGATACATATGCGTTTGTAAGCTGCATCCCAGCCTTTTACGGCTTCTGACGGAGTTTCGGCGAGGAAAAAGAACCCTTTTTCGCTTAAGTCAAAACGTTTTTTATTATAGTAAATGGCTAATCGTTCTCCTGTTTTTCCTTCAATGTCGCCTCGACCTGCTGAATAGCTATCGAATGAGGGAAGAAGTCTTTTAAGTTGTCTTTCCTGTGTTTTGTCTGCAATTTCCTGAACGCCGAAAATATCGAATTTATAGGTCGAAATAAGTTTACTTACCTGGTTTTTGCGGTTTTTCCAGGCGCGTTCCTCTTTGTCCGCTTCGGTTTGGAGGCGAATATTATAAGTAGCGACATTCAAACTGGTGGTTGGTTGCTCCTTTTTGTTTACTGCATTTATTTTAGTTACTATAGGGGAAGCAAGTGTTGCTATGAACAAGCAAATGGATATGGATGTTTTTAAGCTCATAATGTCTTTGTTTTTAAATAGATTCGTTGTTTTGAATCGGTTTCCAATAAGCTTTTGTGTTTTGCAAACCTACAAATTAAATGGCTTATTACCAAATTTTTTGAACAGAGATTCATTTTATTGTGAGCAATACTTTTGTAATTAGCAATCTGCTTTTTATCCAGTTTGTGAATAAATGGCTGTTGATGATTCGAATGTTGAAGAAATGTTATTATATTTGCGTACAAAATTCTAATCACAATTTTAATTAAATCACAGAATTGAAGCAACTGCGTATCGCTATTGGTCAATCCATCTTTTATAAATTTATAAATCAAATTGTCTGCAAATGAAAAAATCATTTCTTGTAAGTCTGTTTGTTGTTGTTGTCAACAGTGTGTTTGCTCAGCAACTTTCGTTTAGCGATTCGTCGGTTATAAGCCTGATTACCTGTTCGCCCGGCGAAGAAGTGTATGCGAAATTCGGACATACGGGTATCAGGATAGTAGATCCGCAAACTTCACACGATGTGATTTTTAACTATGGAATTTTCAGTTTCGAAACTGAAAATTTTTATTATAAATTTATAAAGGGCGAAACTGATTATTACCTTGGAGTATCTACCACAAGTCTTTTTCTTTCGGAATATAAAAGGCGTAATTCGATGGTTTGGGAGCAGGTCATTAACTTAACTCCTGCTGAAAAACGCAACTTAATCAATGCTTTGCTCGAGAATTATCAACCTGAAAACCGGAAGTACCGATACAATTTTATTTTCGATAACTGTGCTACACGTCCCCGCGTAAAAATCATCAATTCCATCGATGGTTTTGTTAGCTTTAACGAAACTGTGAGTCAGAAGACTTTTCGTCAGTGGGTTGGAGATTATGTGGGTGAGGATACCTGGGTAAAATTTGGTATTGATATGGTGTTTGGTATGGATGCTGATGTGGAAGCAACGCAGCTCGAAAGTATGTTTCTGCCCGAAATATTGATGAATGAGTTTCAGTCGGGCAAGGTGACAGTGCCGCTTAAGAACGAAACCAGGGCTTTGGTAGCTCAGAAAAATGTACTTGTAAGTGCGCAAAATGAGGAAGAGCAGCCCGACAGATGGTATTTTAGTCCATTGTTTGTTTTTGGTCTGTTGTTTTCTATCGGGATCGTAAGTTTATTTTTCGAATATAAAAGAGCTCATTACAAACCAGTGGTGGACAGTGCACTCCTCCTGGCAACAGGACTTATAGGAGTGATTATTTTTTATCTCATGTTTGTGTCGACACATCCGTTGGTAAAAAATAACCTGAATTTACTTTGGGCAAATCCACTGAACTTAATAGCCGCCGTATTGATATGGATGAAGAAAATGCGGAAATTTATGTTTGTGTACCAAATATTTAATTTAGCATTGCTTGGGCTTGCATTGGTTGCACTGGCTTTGTCGGTGCAGTCGTTCAATGTAGCTCTTTATCCGGTTTTGGCGCTGTTGATTTTCAGATATGCACGTTGGTTTGTACGCACAAAGCATAAATTTGAACGGAAATCGAAATATTTGCGAATGGAAAAACATAAAAAAGGAACAAGATGAGCGCTCTTCGATTTGTTGCAATTATCCCTGCGCGCTATGCTTCTACACGCTTTCCCGGTAAGCCATTGGTGGATATTGGTGGAAAAACAATGATACAGCGCGTTTACGATCAGGTGTCGAAAGTGCTTGATGATGTTTATGTAGCCACCGACGATCAACGGATTTTTGATAATGTACGTTCGTTCGGTGGAAAGGTAATTATGACGTCGGATGCTCACAGAAGCGGAACTGATCGGTGTTACGAGGCGTTTACAAAACTCGATGACTGGTTTGATGTGGTCATCAATGTGCAGGGCGACGAACCTTTTATTCAACCCGAACAAATTGAAGCGCTGAAAAACTGTTTTGCAGATGAAGAGACTCAAATTGCAACTTTAGTAAAGAAAATTACCGAAAGAGATGGCGTGGAGGTTTTATTTAACCCTAACAGCCCGAAAGTTGTTATCGATAAGCAGAATAATGCGCTTTATTTCAGTCGTTCACCCATACCTTACAAACGTGGTTCGGACGAGAAAAACTGGATAGCAGAACATGATTATTACAAACATGTGGGTGTTTATGCTTATCGTTCGGAAGTGTTGAGTCAGATTGTTCAAATGCCGCCTTCCAAACTCGAATTGGCCGAATCGCTCGAACAGCTGCGTTGGTTGGAAAACGGATTGAAGATAAAAGCAGGTTTTACGGAGGTGGAAACAGTAGGGATTGATACTCCTGAGGATTTGGAAAAGATAAAAGGAATGTTTTGAAAGAAAAAAGGGTTTTGTGCATCCATCACAAAACCCTTTTCAATATTTGCTTAGTTCTTATTTTACTATTTCCGCAAAGTCTTCAATGTGTTCGTCTACATAGGCTGCAATGAGCGATGTTTGTTGTTCTTCCATGTCGAAATACATTTCCTCCAGCTCATCAAATACTTCAAAGTCAACATACATGGCGTTGAATTCTTCCTCGGTAGTTTCGCGCTCCAGCTCTTTTTTGTTCGGGTCGTAAATATCCTTGGCTTTATAAATGAGTTTACCCAATTCCACTGCGCCAAATTGCTTCATGACTTTGGCAAAAGGATTGTCGAAAATATAAGCGCCATAACCATTCTGTATCAACTGCACAAAACCTCCTTCGCGCATTTCGGTGCTGAAAAAGTGCCAAGCCAGTAAGCTGTGTTGCGAACCGTTCAGTTTCGACATGTTTTCTGCGCTTAGTTTTCCATCAATAGCCTCCAGATAGGCATCGATAAATACCTGCAAAAATTCGTCCATGCCTTGTTCGGCTGCCTGAGCTAAGTCGCTGTCTTTTATTTGAATCATTCTTTGTCGTTTTTTTGTTTAGAAATTTCCTGTACTACATCAAAACTTCAGCGCTGTAAGCCGGCAAAGTGATCTTCATTTTTTGATCTACTTTTACAAATTTATGATCAAAAGTAGCTTTCAGTCGTTTTGCTTTCAGTGCTTCGGGCAATTCCACTTCAAAGGTACGGCTTTCGGCTGAATTATTAATAAACACGATGGCTTCTTTGCAAAAATATTTTCGGGCATATACCCAGGTGTCGGCAGTAGTTTTAATATTTATAAAATCACCATACATAAATACCGGATTGTTTTTGCGCAAATGAGCCAGCGTAGATACCTGATCTCTTAATTTACTTTCGCGCTTATTCAGCCCGTCGAACTTCATCATGCGGCGGCAGTCGGGATCATTTCCGCCGGTCAGGCCTATTTCGTCGCCATAATAAAGCACCGGAATTCCCGGAATAGTGAGGTTGAAGGTATGAAACAGCGCAAACTTATCATAAGCTGTAGAATCGGTAATGCCTATTTCGCGTTGCCATCCTGCTGCTTTGGCATCCTCGCCGAATTTTAAATCGCCCGAAGCATAGGCCATAAACCGGGGTTTGTCGTGATTGCCTGAAATATATCCCATCAGGTTGTGATAACCATAGCTGTAAAAGCTGGAGTTTAATACGCTCTGTACGCGTTGCAAATCGCCGCCACCCACTCCGGCAAAGGTAGTATTGGCAATATCGTATACATTAAAGTCGAACTGACCGTTGAGCATGCCGGTGGTCAGATAACTTGCAATCAGTTTAGGACTTCCGTAAGTCTCACCTATCTGGTAAAGGTCTTTGTCCCTGAAGTTTTTCTTCATTTTGTAAGTAAGTTCGCGCCAGAATTCTTCGGTAATGTGTTTGCAGGCGTCGTGGCGGAAACCGTCAAGATCGAATTCGCGCAACCAAAACAGTGCTGAGTCGGACATCATGTCTACTACTTTTGGATTTGCTAAATCGAGTGTGGGCATAAAAGTGTCGAACCATGTGGTAAGGCGCTGGTCGTCCCAACGTTCAGTATTTAAACTGCCATCGGGCAAATAAAGCGAAGTTGCCCACTCGGGATGCTGTTTGTAAAAAGGATGTTCGTTATGTACATGATGCGCCACATAATCGAGTAACACATTCATATCCTTTGTATGTGCATCTGCCACGAGTTTTTTGAATTCATCATTTGTGCCGAAACGGAAATCGACTTTCGAAGAAGATATGGGCCAATAGCCGTGGTAGCCCGAGAATTTTGTTTTCATCGGTTCGTACCAACCGTAAGGCTCGGTAGGGTTTTGGTTGAGGGGCGAAATCCACAATGTATTGAAACCTAAAGAATCGAAGTAGCCATCGTTTATTTTTTGTTGCAATCCGGCAAGGTCGCCGCCCCAATAGTCCACTTTTGGGTTTACATCCGGTCGGTTGAGCGGTTTATCGTTTGTTTTGTCGCCGTTCATAAATCTATCCACCAACATAAAATACATGATCTGAGCATGTTTGTCGGTGCGCGTAATTTCTTCGGCTTTTGTAAGTACCTCGCCTTTTTGGAGCGGAATAAGAATATCGTTGCTTACTCCATATTCGTTGCTTGCCCATACTCTTATAAACGAACGGGATAGTTTTTTTGCTTCATCCGGAATTTCAAGAATGATTTTCCCTTCTTCTACTTTAAAGAAGCTGGCGGGCAACAGATGGTTTTGCCAGTAAACAAATACATCTGTAACCTTATTCTGTGTTGTCAGCGTGATATCGTGTTTCGAAAAATCGTCGGTAAGCAGTACGGGGAAATCTTTGTTTTTGCCGGGGATTTGTAAAATAGAATTGTATTTCCCAAAACCATTGTCCACTTTATCTGGATTGGATGCATCGTGGTTTTGCTCGCCATCTATCAGCATTTGGTACAAATAAGTGCCGGGACTGAGATTCAAAGTTACTTCGAACCGTCCGTTTTCATTGAGTTGTAAATCGGGTGTGCGTGCCGGAGTCCAGTCGTTCATTTGTCCGGCTATTTGCACTTTTTTATAACTTTTCCCCTGTGGGTCGAAGCTAAAAGTGTAATCAATTTTATCGGTTTTGCGGCAAGGCAGCGAATAGGCTATGCCGGCTTTCCAGATTTTTAGGTCTACAAATTGCTCTAATTCAGGACTGGCGATAATTGTTGCTATTTTTTTGTCTGCGGAGAGTGCAATAGATAATGCATTGGAACCTGAAGTTACCGAGTCAATATCAGCAGGCGTCATTATATAATCCTGCATGTAAAGTTTGTTTTCACCTATTTCGAGCGTGCTCAGCGAATTGAGGTTTTTGTTATCGTCGCTTATGGCCGGAACATTTAGCCTGGGCTGACAAGCCACAAGCAGGAGTAGGGCAGGGAAAAAAAGTTTTTTTAGTTTCATGGCATTGGAGATAATTGATTGACGGACAAAGAACGCATAAAAAACACGGACTACAAATAACTCCTCTGTTTTTCTGTTTAAAATTTTATGCAAACGATTACAGCACCGTGAAAGCAAAGGTTGCGGAATTTGTTATGCTATATAAATACTTCAATTTACTGTATCAAAAAATGTTATTTCAGAAAAAGGGATGCTTCCAGTTGATTGAAGGATATTTCGCCGGTAGATGAGTTGAATTGTCCGCCCAGAAAATCAATCATCAGTTTATAGTTTTCACCTTCTATGATCATATCTTTTGTAGGATATTCCTGAGTGTCTTCGGTGGCGGCAAAATACTCTAATTTCTGTTTCAGCGGAATCTCCAGGTAAACTTTCTTTTCAGTCTTACGAAAAACATTTAGTTTATTCTCGTCGTATTCAACATGATAGGTGCTATCGTCGAAAAACACATCCGAATTGTATTGCTTATTTATCTTTAGCATCACTTTGTACGATGCAATGTCTATGCTCTCACTTTTTTGCTGCCGTCCGGCATAGATGTAATTGTTTCTTTCAAAGATCTTTTCGTCGTATTCTATCCCCAGTCGGTTGAAAACAGCATAGCTTCTTCCTTCCAGCTCTTCGGTGAAAAACCCCTGCATGGAGACTATCCCGTAGTGACTCACAAGATAATCTATTTTAGCAGTCAGCCTTTCCCCCGCTTTTTTATCGGGTTTTATTTTCGAAGCTTCTGTTTTGCCGATAACCTTGCCATCTTTCAGGTAATGATTGGCAGTTAGCAGATATTCAATCTCGTTCAGCATATTTCTTCGGGTAACATTCATTATGCTCCATGGACCAATGGCCGATAGTAAAGCAACGACCGCAAAGGAAACAATGATCCATTTTAAACGGTTGGATTGCGTGACGAACAAATAGATACTTATGCCGTAGAGCCAGAAATTCAACAGAAATACATATCCGCGGTTGATGGTGAGACCGTAATCGTCGAAACGCCGGGAGATACCGACTGTCATTAAAATCAACAGCGGGAACAAAACCACCGGAAAGAACCTGGCGAAAATGACAGCCGTTTTATTTGCCTCCAAACGCAAGGGATATTGTATCAGCATGGTAATGAATCCGCCCAAAGCAAGCACCGAAACCAACCATGTGACCCAGCCTATTGGTAATTCCCATTTTACAACAATCTGAATAAGATATACATAAAGAATAACAGTGTAAACTGCCAGGATAGGGAGTAAAATATACAAGCCAAGTATCTTCAGAAATTTATCGAATTTATATTCCTGCCTGCGTTTTTCGGCCTCGGTAGGCACATTGGAAAGAAAATACAAAGGAGCAAAAATGGCAAAACAAATGGTTGCCAGGTTTTCGTACACATCATCGTGAATATTGATTTTGAACAATTGCTGCAATGATAAAATGGCAAGGCTGAGGCCAAGCATTAAAACCAATGAAAAAATTCCGGTGATGATGAGTTGTAAAACACTTGTTTTTGAAAATTCCCAAAACGATATTTCGTTGTTTTTATGAAAGAAAGAAACCGTGAAAGCACTCAACACAAACACTATCCCCAGACTGAATATCTGATAAAGATGAAACAAGAGAGGTTTTTCGGGCAACAAACAGGCATACAACCCGAGCAGGGCAGCAGCGATAATATTGAAGAGAATGCCTAACCATTTGCGCTGAAGTCCTTCGGAGAACAATGAAACACAAAGGCTAAGTGGAATGCCGAGACTGAAAAAAATCCATAGACGATCGGAGATATCGGCAGCCTCACGATTGATTTCGGTAAAAAACAAAAGCGATAAACCAAGAACGAAAATGACAGGAAAACTGAAACGCGAAAGCATAATGCTGATGCGTTTGCCCCAATCTTTGATTGATATTTTTTTCATCTGTTTGAATTTTTAGAACAAAGAATAAAGACAAAAGAATAAAGACAAAAGATAAGATGGCACGAATTGAGAATCAACGTACAAACATAATAAAAAAAATCAGATTTGTTGTGTGCGCTCCACGCTTCTCCTCGTTGTAAACAAAGAAAGTGTGGCTTATCTTATCAAACTGTGGCAAGATAAATTATAAAAAACATCACAATAAGAATTATTGCAAAAAAGAATAAATCGGCTTTTAATTTCGACCGATTCTCCTTTTTTATATCAACAATTATATAATTGACTCTTTTGTATATAATTAATGAAAAAAGAGGAATCATTATAATGTATAGGATTTTCATTTAGCTCAGTTTTTTAATGATTTGTTATACATAAACAAAACTTATTTATTTTTTTCTATATAGTCTACAATCTCGTCGGGATGATCGCAACTAAAGATAAATACATCGTTTTTGGTTTTTACAGTAATCATATTCGAAGTATTTGTAACATACATTGTGTAATCTCCCAACCCTGAGTTTTTAAACTTTCCTAAGAAACCCCATAAACCTCCTGAACCGAATGTCCGTATGCTGTTTTGAGTGTCGGATGTGCTGGTTCTCCTGATCTCCCGTATATCAATTGTTTTTATTGATACATTGCCGATTCCTCTGTTAATACAAATTTCATCATTGGTCACTGAAACTTGTAAGGGAAGGAATAATGCGCCCATAATAATTACTCCCAGACACAATAACATAGAAGAAAAGCAGAGTATTTTGGGCGTGAAAAATCTTGTGTGTAAATACAGTTTGAATTTGATAAAACACACAATTGCAACCACCAACAAAACAGCATTGGTTAGCATTGTGATGATAAGTACAGTAGTATCCCACGAACAATATGATGTCATTTGTTTCTCTTTTTTAGTTCATTGATCACGAGTTCTTTATTCTCACAGCTGAATACATAATTTTTGCCCTGATAAGTCTGAATTAAAAAGGCCTGCTCGTAGTTACATACAAACGAAGTGTAATTACCAATTTTGTTGTTTGAAAACTTACCGATATAGCCACAAAAACCGCTGCTGCCAATACGTCTTACGTCCGAATTGTCAGGAGTATAATCATCAATCCGTTCTATATCACATCGCTTTATCGAAAGATTTCCACCTAATTTTTGCAAGATGATTTCCTTTTCGGTCAGTACAATGTAGCGGGGCGACTGCAAAACAAAATAAAGAAAAATTAAAAAAAGAGCCAGTATTACAAAAGTGTACATTGAGTCTAAATTTTGAGAGAAATACTGAATCAATGCGTATTCCGCTATTAAAATAATAGCGCCTATGGCCAATGTGCTAATTTTTACGGCAGTACTCCAATTTACTTTTTGTTTTTCAATTTGCATAATGTGTTTATTTAATATGATTATCCGATAAATTGCCTAAAGCTTTAGACTTCAATACAACAGGGGCTT
>CAYMHE010000086.1:7580-11304 GCA_964390175.1 uncultured Paludibacter sp. | reverse complement strand
GAATATTGGCTGCTCTTGTGCAAATACTCCGAGAATTACCCTTTCGAAGAGTCGTTATTAGAAGAGATAAAAGAAATACAGAAAATTATTAATAGTATAATAAACACGTCAAAAAGCAAATAAGCCTCAGCTACAACGAAATGGCACATTGGCATATTTTCTCATTGGCATATTAAGAATATGGAAAAATTTATAACATTAACTTCAACAGTTGTTCCACTTCCCATCGAGAATGTGGATACTGATCAGATTATACCTGCCCGCTTTTTGAAAGCGACCGACAAAAATGGTTTCGGTAACAATCTATTTGCCGATTGGCGATACAATAAAGATGGAAGCCCAAAAGCCGATTTCGTATTAAACAACGCGCTGTACAGCGGATCCATCCTGGTGGCCGGAAAAAATTTCGGTTCGGGTTCGAGCCGCGAACACGCAGCATGGGCCATCGATGGCTATGGATTTAAAGTGGTAGTATCGAGCTTTTTTGCTGACATTTTCCAGAACAACGCGCTGAACAATGGTGTGCTTCCTGTAGTTGTAAGCGCGGAATTTTTGGCCGGGATATTTTCATCAGTAAATTCCGACCCAAAAACCACTTTGACAATCGATCTTGAAAATCAACAAATAACCAACAACGCAAACGGAAAGTCCGAATCGTTCTTTATCAATCCATACAAAAAAGAATGTTTGCTGAACGGATTGGATGACATTGATTATCTTTTGAGCAAAAAAGATCTGATTGAATCGTACGAAAAGACAAGATAATGTGCCAATACATCAATATGCCAATGTGCCAATAATTTTTAAATTATTCACATTGGCATATTGACACTCCCGATAGCTATCGGTGCACATTGGCATATCTACAAATTATTCACATTGGCATATTAGGATTATGATAGAAATAATGGATACCACGCTTCGCGATGGTGAACAAACATCGGGTGTTGCGTTTGCAGCCCAGGAAAAGCTTAGTATAGCAAGGCTTTTGCTCGAAGAATTATGTGTCGACCGAATTGAAATTGCCTCAGCCAGAGTTTCAGAAGGAGAATATAATTCAGTGAAAAGGGTAGCCGAATGGGCACGTAAAAACGGCCACATACACAAAGTAGAAGTGCTCGGATTCGTGGATGGGCGCAGCTCACTCGACTGGATAAGAAATGCTGGTTGCGAAGTTCTAAACCTGCTTTGTAAAGGCTCCCTCAAACACTGTAGCTATCAGCTAAAAAAAAAACCGGAAGAACATATTGCTGACATTAAAAAAGTATTGGCAAATGCCCGCGATATGGGCATTGCTGTAAATGTCTACCTCGAAGACTGGTCGAATGGAATGCGCGATTCGGAGGATTATGTTTTTTTCATGGTGGATGCGTTGAAAAACGAAAACATTAAACGCTTCATGCTTCCCGACACTTTGGGAATTCTCAATCCAGACGAAACCCGTTTGTTTTGCGAAAAGATGATAGCTCGCTATCCCGACCTTCATTTCGATTTTCATGCACATAACGATTACGATCTGGCTGTTGCCAACGTATTCGAAGCAGTAAAAGCGGGCGTTAAAGGCGTTCACGTCACGGTGAACGGACTGGGAGAACGCGCTGGAAATGCTCCATTGACAAGTGTCCTTGCTGTTTTGCACGACCATGCAAAGGTAACAACCAATCTGAAAGAAGAAAAAGTCAACTCTGTAAGCAAAGTGGTCGAAACCTATTCGGGTATTCGTATCCCAGCCAACAAACCGGTGATCGGCGATAATGTATTTACACAAGTAGCCGGCGTTCATGCCGATGGCGACAACAAAAAAAACCTGTATTTCAACGATTTACTACCTGAAAGATTTGGTCGCTTGCGTCAGTATGCTTTAGGCAAAACATCAGGCAAAGCCAATATCCTGAAAAACCTGCAACAACTCGGTATCGAACTCGACGACGAAATGATGCAGAAAGTAACTCAACGTGTCATTGAACTTGGCGACAGAAAAGAACTGGTTTCGCTTGAAGAATTACCCTACATTGTTTCGGATGTACTGAACAGCTCTCAGGAAGATCAACTTATAAAATTGTTGAATTATTCACTTTCACTCACTTACGGCCTGCGCCCAATGGCATCTGTAAAAATGCAGATCAACGGTGACATCTACGAACAATCAGCTTCGGGCGACGGGCAGTACAATGCCATTTCGAAAGCCATGTGGAAAATTTATAAAAGTCTTGATAAACCAACACCCGAGCTGCTGGATTACGTGGTGGTAATTCCTCCCGGAGGACAAACCGATGCCATTGTACAAACGATTATCACCTGGCGATTCGAAGGCAAAACATTTAAAACACGCGGCTTACATGGCGACCAGACAGTGGCTGCCATCAAAGCTACAATGAAAATGCTGAATATCCTCGAATCCGGAAATATCCCTGTTATCAATTATTCGCATTTACCCTAAATTATTTATACACGCTTTATAAACAGAAAATTAGTATATGTCAGCAATAAAAAAACTTAACATTGCAGTATTGCCGGGAGACGGCATCGGTCCCGAAATAGTAGAACAGGCTTTAAATGTAACAAAAGCCATTTGTGCCAAATTTGGTCATGAATTAACGTACGAAACAGCTATAGTTGGTGCCTGCGCCATCGATGCTGTTGGCGAACCTTATCCTAAAGCCACACACGAACTTTGTATGAAATCGGATGCTGTACTTTTCGGTGCTATCGGTGACCCGAAATACGACAACAACCCATCCGCCAAAGTACGCCCCGAACAAGGATTGTTGAAAATGCGCAAAGACCTTGGTTTGTATGCCAACATTCGTCCGGTGACCACTTTTCCTTCGCTCATTCATAAATCACCGCTTCGCGCCGATTTGGTGGAGGGCGCTGATTTTATGTGTATCCGAGAATTGACAGGAGGAATGTATTTCGGACGTCCACAAGGTCGCGCTGAAGATGGCAATACAGCTTATGACACATGTATTTACACCCGCGAGGAAGTGGAACGCATTCTGCATCTGGCTTACAAATATGCCGGACAGCGCAACAAAAAAGTAACAATTGTGGATAAAGCCAATGTGTTGGCAACTTCACGATTATGGCGACAAATTGGTCAGGAAATTGCCCCACAATATCCTGAAATAGAAACAGAATTTATGTTTGTCGACAATGCCGCCATGCGCATTATCCAATGGCCAAAAAGTTTCGATGTACTTGTAACCGAGAACCTTTTCGGCGATATTCTGACCGACGAGGCTTCTGTGATTACAGGTTCACTGGGAATGCTTCCTTCGGCTTCGGTGGGTATTCACACTTCGGTTTTCGAACCTATCCACGGATCCTATCCTCAGGCTGCCGGTAAAAATATTGCCAATCCGTTGGCAACGATTCTTTCTGCAGCTTTGATGTTCGAATATGCATTCGGCATGATGGAAGAGGGCGCTTTGATTCGTGAAGCTGTGGCAGCCAGCATGGATGCCAACATAGTTACAGAGGACATTGCCAATAACGGAAAAGCTTATTCAACTTCAGAAGTTGGCGAATGGGTGGTGAATTACATAAGCAATAAATAAAATTCATTTTAGAATTTTCAACTAAAGAAGGCTTGAGCAATCGATCCTTCTTTTGTTTTTCGTCAGAATCATAAAGTGTGTAAAAATTCACAAATAGTTGATTCTAAAATGTATATCAACACATAAGTCAGTTTAAATTAAGTTAAAACCAAAATCAGTAATCA
>CAYMHE010000086.1:2911-7480 GCA_964390175.1 uncultured Paludibacter sp. | reverse complement strand
ACAAAAAATAAATACATTTGCTGCATACAACGAAAACTCATACACATATGCAAAAAATTTTATTGCTGTTGATTTTTGTATTATTTCTTTGTTCCGCAAACGCTCAAACACTTAAAGGAACGATCACAACTACTTCCGGTCAGGCCATCCCCTACTCGACCATTTATATACAGGAACTTACATCAGGCATGGTGGCCGATGAAAATGGAAAATTTCAAACCAAACTTAATTCAGGTACTTACACTTTCGAATTTCGTTCCATTGGCTATGAACCTGAAGTAAGAAAAATCAATATTGTTTCCGAAATTACAACTATAGAAATTACCCTGACCGAAAAACCTGTAGTTTTAAACGAATTGCTTGTAAAACCATCAAAAGAAGATCCAGCCTACAGAGTAATCCGACACAGTATTGCCCGGGCACCATTCCATCTCTACCAACTATCGAGCTACGAAGCAACAAATTACATGAAGGGAAGTGCAAAAATAGAAAGCATTCCGGCAGTAATGAAAATGATGATCAAAGATCGGAAACTAAAATCTCTTATCGGCAAACTATTGGTACTCGAATCGCAAAGCGAAATAACTTTCCGGTCACCGGAAAAATACACACAGAAAGTCGTCGCTTTCAAAAGTTCCATTCCTAAAGAAATGGCACCCAAAGGTGGATTGCGCACCTCCACATCGAGCATATATCAAGCTGATTTCATGGGCTATATCTCACCATTATCGCCTCAGGCTTTTAAGTATTACAATTTTAAGCTTGAAGATATTTATGCGAGTGGAAAATATCAGGTAAACAAAATCAGAATTATTCCTAAATTCAAAAACGATAAGTTATTTTCGGGATTTATCTATATACCCGAAGATATCTGGTGCGTTTCGGAGGCAGATTTAACCGCCGACGAGATGGGAACTATCACGCGATATATTATCAACTACCAGGAAGTACGACCCACTGTATTTCTGCCCATTACCTACCAAATGAAATCGACCATAGGTACAATGGGAGTAAAAGGGCACGCAAGCTTCTATTCGTCGGTGAAGTATGGAAATATAAAATTGAACGAGTCGATAAAAAATGTTGTTGACAAACAGCCTGAAAAGCACATAAACCTATCCTCAAAAACCGATTTAAAAGTAAAACAAAAAATTGAAAATATCACATCCAAAGATAAACTCACAACAAAAGATGCAATTCAGTTATCAAAACTTTTAAATAGTATTTCTGAACCTGCCGAAGTAAAAGAACAGCGCGAATCGCTTGAAATAAAAGAAACACAACCAGTTACAGTTGAAGTTGATTCATTTGCTGAACTCAGAGATTCTATTTTCTGGGAGAATATCCGCAAAGTTCCTTTACAAAAAGAAGAGGCTGCAAGTTTTCTTTTGAAAGATTCGTTGTCGACACCCGAATCGGTAAAAACAAGCTCAAACTCCATAGAAGTAAGTTTATCCAGCTCTAATCAATCCTCAGGATGGCTGCTCGGAAGAAACATTAAACTGAGTGAAAAAATATATCTACATTACGATGGATTATTAAAAGGCGTACTCAAAGAATATAATTTCTCGGATGGCTGGTGGTTAGGACAAAAATTATCGCTAACCGTAAATACAAAAAAAGCCACCAAACTGACAATCAGTCCTTCCGTCTACTACACGACAGCAAGGAAAACTCCGGTTTGGGAAATGAATTCAAGCTACGATTATGCACCCGCCTCGAACGGGAGATTTAGTCTTTCGTTTGGAAATATAAGCGCCGATGTACAGGAGCAACAAGGAACTTCCCGCTTTTTAAATGCTGTTTCTTCGCTGTTTTTTGGCGATAATGTAATTCGGTTTTATCAAAAACAGTACATAAAAGCCGAAAATAACATCGACGTTGCCAATGGTTTGGTGTTAAATATCAGTGCGTCCTACGAGCAACGTCATTTACTAAACAATTTGGCTGAAATGCATTTTTTCGGCAACAAGCCACAGCCCAATTACCCAGATGCAGCATATCTGAATTCTTTCCCTGATCACTCAGCTGCCACCGGATGGTTGCATCTGCAGTATACACCTTTCTATAAATACAAGCTCGTTGGACGCAAAAAACAATACATCAGTTCTGACTATCCTAGCTTTGGTTTGGGTGTTAAAAAAGCATTTCAACTAACAGACAAGTCTGAGCAGTCTTCATTCAGCATCCTCCAATTCAATATTTATCAACGTTTAAAAATTTCGGCGTTCGATCGCCTAAATTACAGAGTAATTGCAGGAACATTCCTGTCGAAGCAAAAAGTTTTTGCACCTGATTATAAATATTTTGCCACCAGCCCGTTAATAGTCACCAGTCAACCTTTTGATTATACATTTCAGCTACTCGAAAATTATTCGTTCAGTACAAACCGATGGCTTGAAACACACATCAACTGGAACTCTGATTATCTGTTGCTTAAACGCATAGGCTTCCTGCAGCCAAAACAGTTCAATGAATCCCTGCATTTACATATGCTTTGGAACGACGAACATCCCCGAACTTATCTCGAAACCGGCTATTCTGTTGGACTTGGTATGTTGGGACGAGTAGGCGTTTTTGCAGGATTTGAGGGATTAAAATATGAAAGTATCGGCGTAAAAGTAAGTTTGTCTTTATTCTGATAAGCAATTACTCACAAATGGAATCTCTCTGAAAAAATCAGGTTGAAGAAAAACAGAAAATTTTAGCTTTTTTGCCCCATAACTCACATCAACCTTATAGGCATTCCGAATGCTCTGCACCGGCAATTCAGAGCAATAAAACGCAGTAGAATCAGTAGCATCAAAAGTTTCATCGAAGGGCATTTTTTGCTTCAAATACCGCAAAGCTTGCGCTGCAATTTTACCCTGCGAATCGCTCAGGAATCGAAATACCCTGACTGTTTCAATTTTACTGTCGGCCATAAATTGTTCGAGTCCACAAATCTGCACCCCATCTGTGTCCGACACTTTTTTCGAAAGCGAGTGAATCACTTTGTAGCTGCTGTCAGGTTCTTTTATTATTATGCCACAATGCGAAATATCAAGCGTATCATTCAGTTCCAGAACAATGATATCGCTGACAAGTCCGTAACTCCTGCGAAGAATAATGTCGCCACTCCGCAACGAATCAGTTGAATACATACAAGAACCTGTTGTTTGCGTAGGAGAACTACAGTGCGCCAACACAAACAACAGGCCAATACAAATCAATCCTCTGCCTATTTCAATTTGAACTCTACCAACCACTTATCCTGAATCTTCACCAAATTGGTTTTTGTATCAACCGAATCTTTCACGCCTCCTTTTTCGAGGTCGATGCTGCCAAGTACTACAGCTTCTACGACCGCCGAATTTCCATCTTCAGCAAGGGTTACATTGGTCACTTCGAATTTGACATTTGCTTTTTTCATTTCATCCACTTTCTGTGAAGCAAATGCAGTCACAAAATCCACCGCTTGCTTACTTTCGTCGGTACAAAGTGCTTTCGCACCCTCAAAATCGGCAGTGTAAAGTGCTTTATTAAACTTTTCAGCTACCTTTTCCGGATTATTTCCTTCCGAACATGATGCGAATGCCAATAAAGGCAAAAACAAAAATAACATTCTTGATCTTTTCATAAAATATCGATTTTAAAGGATTAATTTTTACCCTGCATAGTTGCAGTTTTGTAATTAGAAGCAAAAATAGTGTTATTATTCGTTAATACACAAACAAAAAAGGCTTTTCTTGTGAAAAAAGCCTTTTTTGTGTTCAAAAACTATATTTTGCTATTTCAGCAATGCTTCTATATCAGCTGCAAGCTCTGCAGGCTTCGTCTTTGGAGAATATCTTTTCACTGGTTTTCCATCTTTACCAATAAGAAATTTCTCAAAATTCCATCGGATATCATTTTTACCATCAAGGGGTAAAGCCGATTTCAGGTATTGGTACAAGGGGTGAGCATCATCTCCGTTTACTTTCAATTTTTCGAACAACGGAAATGTAATATTGTACTTTGTAGTACAGAATTTTTCAATTTCCTCTGCCGTGCCCGGTTCCTGACCCATAAATTGGTTACAGGGAAAACCCAACACCACAAATCCATCTGCTTTATACTGATTATAAAGACTTTCCAAACCCTCGTACTGAGGCGTTAATCCACATTTACTTGCCGTATTGACAACTAAAATCACTTTATTTTTATAATCCTGCAGTTTTACATCTTTTCCTTTGATGTTTTTTACCTCAATATTATAAAACTCCTGGTTGGTCTGAGCCTGTAAAGCGGCTACACTAAATAACAAAATTGCAAAGAGAAATAATTTGTTTTTCATACACATTTAATTAGAGGATTTATCGAGTACTTTTATTAATTCGTAAAGTTTATTTTTCAGAAGAAGCGCTTCAGCAATTTGAACATCCGACACCTCTAAATTTAGCTTACTCATTAATTTCAAGGGGATTTCGGCAGCACTTTCGCGCATAGCCCAACCCTGATCCGTAAGCTGAATTATAATTTTACGCTGATCCATTGTCGAAGGAGTACGTGTAATTAATTGCATTGCTTCCATTCTTTTGAGCAGCGGAG
>CAYMHE010000086.1:0-2811 GCA_964390175.1 uncultured Paludibacter sp. | reverse complement strand
ACCGAAATGCCATCTTTTTCCCAAAGCACCATCAACACAAGGTATTGAGGATAAGTAATTCCCAGCCTGTCAAGATCTTCCTGATAAGCTCTGATTATCAATCGGGAAACCGCATAAAACGGAAAGCAAAGTTGGTTTTCGAGTTTAAGTTGTTCGTATTCCATTTATTCGTTTTTAACTTCAAAGATAACAATATATTGAACAGAATGGTTTATACTGCCCAGTAGCTATGTTCGCTTTTTTTATTTTGCTAATAGTTTTTCGATGTCTTTGCGCAATTTCTCTGGTTTTGTAAACGGAGAGAAACGTTTGTATGGTTTTCCGTTCCGATCGAGCATAAATTTACCGAAATTCCATTTGATTTCGCTGCCCGGAAACCCCTTCAGTTCGTTTTTCAGGTATTTATAAATCGGATGTGCATTCTCGCCATTGACATCAATTTTTGAGAACATCGGAAATGAAACTCCGTAATTGATCAGACATCCTTCCGAAATTTCCTTTTCGCCGCCAGGTTCCTGCCCACCAAACTGGTTGCAAGGAAATCCCAACACTACTAATCCTTTATCTTTGTATTCTTTGTACAATTTCTCAAGCCCTTCGTATTGTGGTGTCAGTCCGCATTTGCTCGCTGTGTTCACTACAACTACAACTTTTCCTTTGTACTCTTCCATCTGTTTTTCTTTTCCCTGTAAGCTCGTAGCTTTAAAATCATAAAAATTCTGTCCCATAATATTTGTTATTTGTTTTAATTTATTTCTTACTAAAAATCATTTTATATCGTTTGCGATACAAAGATATATTTTATATCGCACACGACATATATACGACGCAATATTTAGGTTTTATTAAGAATTATACACTTTTAAAATCAATAACAATTTACATTTTTTTCAGAAGAGCAGGGTAAAGTTCGTTCTTAACCCACTTAAATTCAGGTTCGAATCGTAGAATTTTGTCATAAGTAAAGGCAGCCTTCTTTTTTTGGTCGGCAGCTTCATAAGCTTGTGCTATAGAAGTAAGCAAATTAAGATAAAGCCAATTATTCTTAGCTGACTTTGAAGTTTCGATGAGGGTTACTCCCTCCTGAAAGAGTCTTAAAGCTTCTTTCTTATCGCCACCAAAAAGCCGTGGAGTATGGTACAAAGCATTTGCTCTGTCTACAACTGCCTGAATATTTTGAGGATCGATTTTGTAGGCTTTTTCAATGCTTTCTATGCTCTCCTGTCCCAGCGAAAGGGCTTTAAACTTGCTCATTCCAATGCGAAAACCAAGAAATGAACCCTTAAATGCGTATGCAGTTGCATTATTGGGCGACATTTTAATCACATCGGCAATCAGCTTTTCCCCTTTCACAATAAACTTTTGTGCCTTATCATTCTTTTTTGCCCCAATCAAATAGCCGATATAACCATAATAATAGCTTACAAGCTCCAGCTTACGTTCAATTGTCGAAGACGTTTCTTTTTCGAAAACCTGAATAATAGCAGCCCATTTATTCATATCGCCATTGATATAGGCATTATAAATCTGCGATTTATATACCGATTGGGCATTGATATTTGTTTGTGCTCTTGCTAAAACGAAAAACAGAATCAAAAAAGATAAAATTTTAAACTTCATAAGAAAAAACGGGGTTTAATTCACTTTAATTATAGAAATACAATTAACAAAAAAATAAATCTGATTATAACGTTGAGTTAAGCAAAAAATGACATATCAGAAATCGTAAAACTCTGTCGCTTTAAATCTTCAAATTCTCGAATTTTCAAATTAAAACGGCAGCGGGATACTGTTTTAATTTTCCGGACAAAGAATTTATGTTAATAACACTTTGATGTAAATTAGGTTCAAAACAAATACAGAACTTCAATTTTGATTAGAGATAAATAATGAGTTTTTAGCAAAACAAAAAAGCAGAAAATGGGATGCAGCAAAAGCACAACAAAGAACTAATTTGTAACATCCACATTATTTTTGATATAAAAAAGACTAAGGTATAAATTAGTTTCAACTCTAATTTTGTATCTTCGCCCTACAAAAATCAATTTTTTATGCTTAAAAAAACATTTATTCCGGTTGTTCTGCTATTGTGCCTGCTTTCGTCGTGCACATCGAAGCATTGGATCATTACCGAATCGCAGTCTGCAAAAATTCCTATCGATAGCAAGACCGAGCAACTGGCCGATACGGCTTACAACACTTTTTTGCGACCGCTGAAACAAAAGCTTGACGCTGAAATGAACATAGTTATAGGACGTGCTGCTGAAACAATGTTGGGTCATGCGCCTGAGAGTTTGCTATCTAACTTTAGTGCCGATGTGTACTGTGCAAAGGCAAGCGAAATTCAGGGACAGGCAGTGGACATCGCCATTGTGAACCTTGGCGGTTTGCGAACTCAGGTTCCGGCGGGCGATATTACCGTAAGAAAGGTTTTTGAATTAATGCCATTCGAAAACGAACTTGTAATTCTTTGGCTGCGTGGAGATAAGCTTAATGAACTTTTACAAAACTTTGCTAAAATGGGTGGACAGGGCGTTGCCGGATTACGCATGACAATATCCGATAGAAAAGCTGTAGACATAACCATCGGCGGTTTGCCCCTGGATATGAGCAAAACTTACACTATAGCCACTAACGATTATCTGGCGGGCGGAAACGATAACATGGAACAACTGGCCGAACACGAAAAAAGGCTGAATACAGGCGTAAAAGTCCGAAACATGTTGCTCGACTTTATCAAATCCGAAACACAAAAAGGAAATATGATACAATCGAAACTGGACGGGCGAATCAAAATAAATGAATAAAAAA
>CAYMHE010000085.1:9740-11516 GCA_964390175.1 uncultured Paludibacter sp. | reverse complement strand
CTTCTCCAAAACAAATTTCACATGATTGAATCATATAGAATTTAAAAACCCGAAAATCAAAGTAAAATTGATTTTCGGGTTTTTTCTATGTTTATTTATTCAGCTTTTGTTTTCCGGCTTCGAGCCAGTCGATAAAGTTTTGCGGATTTTCATCGAACCCAAACGATTTATTCAGCGGATTTCCCTTGTTATCGAGGATCACATAAAAAGGCTGAGCATTGGAACCAAACTTAATCCTTTGCAGGTAGCTCCACTTGTCACCTATTGATTTGATCGAACGGGTGCGTCCGTTTTCTTCTACTTCGAAAGGTTTTGCAAGCGCTGTTTTATCATCTACAAAAACAGAAATCAAAACAAAATCATTTTCCAATAAATTCTTCACTTTAGGATCAGTCCATACCGAAGCTTCCATTTTACGGCAATTTACACAACCAAAACCTGTAAAATCGAGCACTACAGGCAAACCTTTCTGAGCAGCGTAAGCCATACCAAGGTCATAATCGGTAAAAGCCGGATGTACTTCGTCGTCGTACAGATTAAAGTCCTGCGTGTAAAGCGGAGGCGAAAATGCACTGACAGCTTTCAGCGGCGCACCCCACAAGCCCGGAACCATATACACGGCAAAGGCAAGCGAAACGATGGCCAGAAATGTACCCAACACCGAACTGTGTTTTGTTTCGCTATCGTGTGGAAAGCGAATTTTGCCCAACAGATAGAATCCCAACAAAGTAAAAATAACGATCCACAAAGCAAGGAATACTTCACGGTCCAGTATGCGCCATCCGTAGGCCAGGTCGGCAACAGAGAGGAACTTCAGCGCCAAAGCAAGTTCGAGAAATGCAAGTACTACTTTCACTGTATTCAACCAACCTCCCGAACGTGGCAATGCCTTGAGCATTGTAGGGAAAAAGGCAAAGAAAGTGAACGGAATGGCCAACGCCACCGCAAAACCAAGCATCCCAATGGCCGGTGCCAACAACGAACCCGTTGCCGAAACTTCGACAAGCAAAGTACCAATGATAGGACCTGTACATGAAAATGAAACCAACACCAAGGTAAAGGCCATAAACAAAATGCTCAGGAATCCGGCCGTAGAATCGGCTTTTGCATCAAGTTTTGTCGACCACGAAGCCGGCAATGTGATTTCGAAAGCTCCGAAAAACGAGATGGCAAACACAAGCAGCATGGCAAAGAAAATAAGATTGAACACTGCATTTGTCGACATGCTGTTCAGGGCACTTGCACCAAAAATAAGTGTGATCAGAATACCCAATGCAACATATATAAACACGATGGCAAGCCCATATAGAAAAGCATCCCTTCGTCCCCGCGCTTTATTGTCCGAGCGTTTCAGAAAGAAACTCACTGTCATTGGAATGATAGGCCACACACAAGGCGTAAACAATGCCAGAAAACCTCCGGCAAGTCCGGCCAGGAAAATAAGCCAAAGCGCCGTTTGTCCTGACGATCCTTCTGTAGCTCCAAAAGCTTTGAGTTGATCCATCACCGGTGTCCAGTAGTCAGCATTTCCGGCGTCAACAGTTGTAGTAATTGCAACACTATCCGTCGGAAGGCTATCAGTAACAGCAGGCGCTACAGTATTCTGTGCCCCTTCAATTGCTTTTTCGCCGAACACAAAATTTTCCTGCATAGGTGGAGTACAGCTTTCGTCGTTACAACTCATGAATTCTACATAACCTTTCACACTGAATTTAGCACCCTTTGCAAAACTTATCTTCTGCACAAAAACAGCTTCGTTGGCATACCAGCTGAGTT
>CAYMHE010000085.1:3474-9640 GCA_964390175.1 uncultured Paludibacter sp. | reverse complement strand
TTTGCAAAACTTATCTTCTGCACAAAAACAGCTTCGTTGGCATACCAGCTGAGTTTCATATCGAAGTTCGGGTCGTATACCTCTCTGAGCTTCGACATACCTTTCATTTTTCCTTCCATTTTTGCATTCTGTACACTTTCGAACACAAAAGTTGTAGGTCGCGGGCCATCATTGGGAATGTCCATGCCGTACAGATGCCAACCTTCCTCTATGCTGGCTTTAAAAACCAAATCGGCAGTGGTTTCACTTGTTGCCTTTAATTCGAACTTCCATTTTACGGGATCGTAGATTTGCGAAAAGGAAGCCAATGAAACAAAAGCTGCCAGCAGCAAAAGCATATATTTCTTATTCATATATAAATAATTGATTTTTTAATTATCAAATGAAACCCACTCTTTCAAAAACAAGACTAGTTTCAAATCTTTTTTTTTCAAAACTACATAAAAAACATTAACACATGAATGTTTGTTCATTTGAATTCATGATTATTAATACCTGTTTAGATAATAAAAGTCAGCAAAAATAATCAGCAAAATACAGTCTCTTTATTCTCAAAATTTTGAGACAACACTCCACCTATCTTGTAAGCATAAACTTAAAGCTCACCCCAAAATTAGTCGACGAAACAGGGAAAGTTGTAGAAATAAGCGGTGTACTCATTTGTCGGTCGAAAAACATTTGGATATTCACCTTAGAGCTGAACACATAATCGGCCATAATTTTAAGAGAAATCAGTTTATTTCCACTCGAAGCCTGGGTCAGGTTTTCGTCGATTTTGCGCAGGAGCGATTTTATGTCTTTGTAGGACACATCTGCATTCAGTTTCAAATCGTTTTTAACGCGCGATTGCTGATTGTTTTTCAGTTTCAAAATCACGTCAAAGTCTTTCAAAACATAGCCGATGCCGAGCGTAAACTCATCGGTTGCACTTTCTATCAACTGTGTGCTCGACAGGTTAAGCGCCAACGTTCTTTGTTTTCCATACTTCAGGGTTGTCGTCATGCTGTTTTTGAGCACTGCATTGATACCAATCAGCGGGCTGAATTGCTCGGTGAGCGACACTGATGAAATATCGTAAGGCGAAGACGGTATCGGATTGTTGGATTGTACATCACGCACATAACCCAAGGCATTGTTATTGTCGTCCATAGCTACCCAGGTAGAGAACGAAGTATAATTACCAATGCTGTAGCGACAGGTATAAGCATGTGTCAGGCTGATAGATCTGAAATTGTCTTTCACCCACTGAAGGCGCGATAAACCATCGTAGTTCATACGCCAGTTGGGCAAAACACTCAGCACTGAAAGAAACGGATTCGTATCCACTGTATTCACATCTCTGCCTGTGTAGGCAGCAAGAAAGGCCGGAATCAATACATCGGTGGAATTCAGATTATATTTCCCCAGGTTCTCGTCAAAAAATTCACCACCAACTGCTGGTAGTTCGGTAAAAAATCCTGTTTTCGGATATCTCGTGTCTTTCATTCTTGCGTTTAACCGATTGGCAATCACCTGCCGGTTGGCAAGGAAATTATCAAACACTTCTGAAGCATAATTTTCGTCGGCAGTACCGGTTTTCATAAATGCAGTTTTGAAAGCGATTTGGGTAATGTTATAGCTTCCGTTAAAAGTTTGTGGCATTCCATCAAACATGTACTGAATCGTCGTATTATTGGCCGTATAACGTTTTGCATTCAAATCAATTTTCAATCCAGGTAACGGTTCGAGCGTTGCTTTGATGTCCAGATCGGAAGTGAAAGCTGTGGATGCAGGGTTTACAATAGAATCGCTTTTATACAACCAGTCATTGTCCAATGCATTCTGAATTGTATTATCGTCGAAAAAGCCGAATGTAAATCCATAGCCCGGAGCCGAAATGCCATTCACATCTTTTGTTTGTCCAAGAAAACCGGCTTCGGGCTTAAAGCCGGGCAACACCATACTGTTGGACTGGCGATAAGTAATAGAAGCCCTGCGCACCATCATCAGAAAACGGGTGCTAAAGTCGACAACCGTTTTACCTACACTTTGCAGGTTCGGATCGAGAGTGGCTATGCTGATGCTGGCACTGTCGGCAGCATTTTTGGATGTCAATTCAATGGCGGTCGGACTTATTGATTTATAGTTGACAGCCATTGGCCTCCCTTTTTTATCCAACACGGTAATGGCCAGTTTTTCACTTCCAAGTCTGTGATTGATCGTCATTTTTTTACCTTCTTCAAGCGTCAGCGATTGTTTAAAGTTTCTTGATTGGAATTTCTGGACACCTCCTCTTTGCCCACTGGCATTGTACTTCCGGTTCACTTCCTTCAGGTATTTCGATTTATTGTAAAGCGATTCGAAATTCAATTGTCCATCGCCCGACCAGGTGCCCATAGTTGTTGCCACATTGCCTACATCAACGGATCCGATGAGTTTAGCCGACCGATTCCAGTTATAGTTCGAGTTATAAGATGTATTGGCAGTAATCCAGTCTAAAACAGGAATTTTGTTGATAGGCAAATTCCACGAAGCGGAAAAAACCTGCTGATAAGCATATGGATTTCCAAGTTTACGTATTTGCGACCATACCGAATCGCGCCACTCAGCATAATGTTCCTTACCTATTTCGGGTGTGTAGTAAGGTTCGTCGATATTGGCATTCATAACCGTTTGAAAACTGAAGTGAAGCGATTTTGTCAAATCGTATTTGATATCAAAATTCCGGTTCCACATAAAGTCTTTGCTGAAATTCATTTCAAAATTATTCACCATTTGGGGTTGCAGCAAATCCCGGAGCTTCACCTGCGAAAACTGGCGGTTCATATCGGTATTGAAGCTCAACGACGATGGCAGATAATTGAAGTTCATATCCGAAAGGATTTTAAATGCCGGTTTCTTCAGTAATTTTACATTTTTAAAAGGCTCTACAGGTTGTGGACTGAATGAAAAGTTGTAGTTCACAGCGGCGCGTTCCTGTTTTTCGAGGTTCTTTTCCACTTCGGCGCTCGTTTGTACACGTTCGCTGTAGGAATAAGTAAAAGTAAGATTGGCAGGATCGTAGAATTGCGGTTTCTTGCTTTTGATATTCACTTTTGCCGAAGTTATATTAAAACTTTTAGATGTGCTTACCGTTTGCGACGACATAATAAGCGTATCCCTGTCCTGTTTATTCTGAAGATTGGACAAAGCATCCGAAAGTAACACATCCTCGTCAAGCGGATTGTATTTAGGTGTTAATGTTTCGTTGGTGTACGAGAAATAAGCCGGCAACTGAATTTTTGCTTTTTCGGGAAGAAAACGTCCCAATTCCATACTTGTAGAAAAATTCATTTGATACAAATCGTCGGTACGACGGTCCATCACATTGCTTTCGATACTACCATAACCTGCAGTTTCGACCCTCCCGGATACATTTACCTGACCAATATCCGATAAGCCCAGAGCCAGGTTACCCATAGCAGCCCAACCTCCATCTTCATCAAACTCCGACATACGAAGCTCGTTCACCCATATTTCTCCTGATTTTACTTCTCCACTCACATTGCGGACACCAATCATAATATTCTCAACATTCGATATGCTTGGATTACCCACCACCCGGATTTTATTTTTCCCCTTGTCATAAAAAGGAATCAGATCAGAAATATAGGAGCCATCTTGTTTCGACTTATTGCGCAAAAGCTTTGCATCGGTAAGTACCGAAAACGGAAAGTCGAACATATTTTCGGCTGGCCACACCGTTTCGCGGTTGGCATCCGATTCAGATGAATAATGACCCTCAGCTGTAAGCTTCAACGGAATTTCGTATTCATAATAATTGTTCGTCAGGTCAGAACCTAAACGGATAAAGCACGAAAGTTCATAATCGTTCAGCGCACGAACATCGGCCGGAAGTTTTTCGGCATGTACAAACATCTGAAGGCGTTTGTACTGACGCATATCATAGCTCGTTTTTTTGTATACTGCACGGGCATCTTCAGGAGCAAGGTTAGTTACTTTCATTACCATCGATTGCTCGTTCAATTGCAGAATCTGCGACTGACCGGGATCCACTTCGCGCGTAATGCCCGGAGGTAAAACGTAGTTCACAGGTGTTTTTTCTGAGTTTTCTTCTATATTAATGGCCTGCACATCCAATTCGCCCGACGAAACAGGTAGTTTACCAACCGGATAAAGGTCTTTGCTATACGAACGCCACTCTCCTCGTACCAAATCGAGCGAGGCAAATCGCAAGTGAGTTTCTTTCTCGAAACCGGTCATGAACATACGCATAAAACGTATGGATTTGAAATTACGGATATTACCAATCGGATTCTGATATTCACGAATCGGAATTTTAAACTGATACCAGGTAACATCTTCCGATTCTCCATTTTTCAAATCAACAGTAGAAGTATAACTATCGGTGATGTAGTTGTGTCCAATCACCATCGAATCGCGTTTGATCGCAACCTTGTACTGATAATACTTTTCATATTCGTTCAAAGTATTATCGTTGTTCACATCTTCAACATCGGGCAACGATGTAGCTGTAGTAGTATAATCTTCAGTAATATTGCTTGCATCTGGCGAGTTTCCTTCGGTTCCGTTGTACCGTTTGTAACGCGTAATAATGTCGGCTCCGGCCTCATCGTAATCCGTGGATTTATAAAAACTGTAGTTATCGCCGGCAGGGTCGTTCAGCGGCGAGAACTTGTCATTTTCCATGCGCTGACGTGCAGCTCCGTTTACTTTTGCTTTTACTTTCTCCACATAGTCGCTGTAAGTTGGAAACTTAAACTCATCCTCGGTGGACAATCCGTTTAAACCAACATCCTGTACAAGTCGTGAACCCGGCGTATTATCAAAAGCTGTTACCGTGGATTGTGTTTTCGGAACGCGCCCCCAAACTGTGGCTTCAGTTTTTGATTCATCTTTATCCACAGGCAATCCATGCTCGAAAAATTTCTTTCCATCTTTAAGTATGTCCTCGCTGATATCGCCAAGATTGAAATACAGCTCGCCTCCTTTATCTGTACCGTTTTTGTCGTAGATAAACGGATCCATCATCCAAAATTCGATGTATTCGATGTTCGAAGTTTCGAAATCAGTCACATCCAGTTTACGCATAATTCCACCCCAACGTTTCTCAGGATTGGTGAGATAACCGTTTTCGTCCATTCCATCCACCTCGAGGTTATAAGGTCCACGTTCGGTAGGAAAAAAAGATAAATTCATCACCGTAAGAATGGATGGATTGTAGGAAAGATAGCTTTTATTCGGGAAAACTTCCTTGATAAGTACATCGCGCGTGTAATGGTTCGATTGGGACGCTTCATTATTTCTGAGGTTCACCGGCGTTGTACGTCCGGGATTCTTCGAATTCAATATCTGATCCACATAATACCAGGCAAACAAGGCACGGTTTTTACCATATTCGGTAGTAGTAAGTTTGGCTTCGGGGAAAAGCGCATCTTTTTCCGTACTATTATAAGGTGTTGAAGCAAGGTACCAGCTGGAGGGATAATGTAAATCGATGGATGTTTTTGTCGATTCAAAATCGTCGATATACGCCAAACCCTTCGCACCCACAACATTCGAATGTCCCGGAATTAACTGCGCAAACTCAGCATTCAATGCAATAGTCGATGGTTTAGTAGCATTTACAAACGGCAATTTATCAAGCAAATTGGTAAGCCACTGCGATTCACCGCGCCAAGACGTATTCAGACCCCAAATTGTATTCGAAATAGGTTCGTTTCCTGTATTTACTTTTTTTGTCAATGGTGTTTCCGACAAGTGCATGATTGTACCGCCAATGCTGAAATCCTTGTTGAACTGATATTCCATATGCGTACCAACCAACGATTTACGTTGCATACTGAACATCGACTGATTTTCAAGTTTTACATCGATATTTGTCCCTGATTCCAGAATCGACTGGTTAAGAATGGAAACTGAACCCATTGTATAGTCCACCGTATAATCAACATTTTCCACAAGGGTAGCACCACCGGCAGTCACTGTCACCGATCCGCGCGGAACATTCATCGCATTAAGTCTTATTTCCGAACCGCTCGACGATTTGTATTCGCCCACTAAACTGAATTTGTTCTTATCGCTTAATTCCTGAGCCACCACAAGGGTAGAATCATACAATTCCTGAAAAACATATTTATCGGCAATGGCATCGTTTCCAATGGCT
>CAYMHE010000085.1:1809-3374 GCA_964390175.1 uncultured Paludibacter sp. | reverse complement strand
CCAAGATAGTACACATTCTTCATCATCAAATCCCACAAAGCCAGCTGAGGCGATTGCGCAGTACTTTTCAGCAACTTAACAATCAATGCATCAGGTGTATTTACTGCATCTGTCGAAAATTCACCGACCTGATACACAATACCTCCCTGAGTGTACTCGTAGGCTACTCCCAACACTTCGTCAGGGTTCAGTTGCGATTTTAACGAGATCGTACCCAGCTCTTTGTTCAGCGTATATTCCGATGGATCAAGTTTGCGGGCACTCTCAATTTTCTCATAATCCTCTCCACCGACGATGTCATTTCCATATACTTCTGATAACTTAGCATTGGACTGCTGAATATTTCGCACATCCGCAATCTGTTTTATATCTTCGTAAAGATTATTTGCTTTGTTCTGAGGTAAATCTTTGGTTGCAGTATTTTTCCAAAGTGCAGTATTATCAATGCGCTTGGCTTCACCCAAATCCATGAAAGCGATAATGTTGCGCGATTGATCGTAATTAGCCCTTTTATTTGTAATCCACACCTCCACACGGTTGATAGTGACTCCCGAAGAAACAAAAGGAAGATTGCTTAACGAACTTTCGTAGGTTTCACGGAAATAATGTCCGAGGAAAAAGTGACGATTTTCGTCGTAATTATCAGCTTTTACTTCAAATTCAGTTGTCTGAACACCACCTTTCGAACTTACAGTTTTAGTTTCCGATTCCTGTTGCGAAGCTATGGCCGAAACACTTAATTTTCCGAACTGCAAATCTGTTTTAACACCAAAAAGAGCTGTGCTACCACTAATGAGCGAACTATTCAGCGGCATACTTACATTCCCTGCCTGTATATTTTTGATAATATCATCTTCCTTGCCCTTGTAAGCAAGTTTTACCATTTTTTGGTCGAAATCGAAAGTAGATTCTGTGTTGTAGTTCAATCCAAACGAAACCTTATCGCCCACCGAAGCCGTTACATTCATCTGAATTTTCATATCAAACTCGGGCGTGGTATTGCTCCGCATGGCCTCGGTATAGGCAGGATTATCAACTTTATTGTGCTTAGCTCCAAACACAAGCTCGGCCGAACCCTGTGTTTTCACCTGCAAACCTCCGGGACCGAACACCTTATCGGCCGGCCCTAAACTAAACTTCATATCCGAAACAGAAAACTTATCTTCGTTGTCGACAGTTGCCGATGCATTTTTCTCTTTCCAGTAGTTTTGGATTTCTTTTTGAGCCGAATAGTTTCTGTACTCCTCGCCTGTCATCAAGTATGGAGTTGCAATTTCCATATTACCGGCATAAGTTTTGAAAATATAATTTCCCGATGCTGCATCATATTCCACTACCGATTTTATGTTCGAAGGCACACTGTTGTCCATAGGGTAAACAGTGTTAAGCTCATCATAAGTATCTTGCTTGTATTTTTTTATTTTAAAACCGGAGGTGGTATCGGTTGGAGTTTCTGTAACAGCAGTTTGTTGTGGCTCAATGTTGGCTAAGCGGACGGTATTTACCAACGCATATGCTGAGCTGAAAACAACTATGAGTAAAACAATAAGTGCTGATACTTTAGG
>CAYMHE010000085.1:0-1709 GCA_964390175.1 uncultured Paludibacter sp. | reverse complement strand
CCCGGAGTTAAAGCAATCTTCTGAATTTTGTCTTTCAAATCCACAATAATGCGTTGAGCCGTCTTGCTCCCTATGCCTTTTATAGCGTTGAGCGCCACTACATTTCCGGTAGCTATCATTTCCTGAATTTCCTGCGTTGAATACGACGACATGATCATTCGCGCCGTATTGGCACCAATCCCCGATACCGAAATAAGCAACAAAAACAACTGTCGTTCGGCCTGATTCATAAAACCATATAGCAGATGAGCATCTTCGCGAATGGCTTCGTAAACATAGAGTTTAGCATTCGTTTTTCCTCCAAGCGCCGAAAAAGTTGGCAAAGTAATATGAATACAATAACCTATCCCTCCGGTTTCCAACACTACATAAGCGGGATTTAGCTCAGTGGGCTCACCCTTAATATAATCAAACATTAAATTTTAGTTTTTAAATTTATAACTTGCAAATGTACAGATTTTTTGTAACTCTTACAATAAGAGCAAACCCGAATACAATATGCACATATGACCGACTTGAATAACGTTTCGGAGTTATAAAAAGTACAATTCAAAAGTTAAAAGGAGTGAAAAAGTAGATTTTTAATGCTTTTGGTATAAATTTCTTTTTAAACAATCATCTATATTTGCTGTTATTATAATAAAAACAATCAATTAACAATTAATAATTATGAAACAAATTCTTGTCACGCTTGCCATATGGATAGTTTCTACACTGTCTGTATTTGCACAATTTCAGGTACCTGCATTGCCTTACAAATACAATGCGCTCGAACCTTACATTGATAGCACTACCATGTTTATCCATCTCAACAATCATCATGCGGCCTATGTAGCCAACCTGAACAAAGCGCTTGAGAAATATCCTGATTTACAGAAGAAAAGTATCACTAATCTATTGGCAAGTATCAACACATTACCTGCCGACATCCAAACAGCGGTAAGAAATAACGGAGGCGGCCACTACAACCACAGTTTGTTCTGGAAAACTCTTGCTCCGGCCGGAAGTGCGCCGATGTCGCCCGAACTTGAAGCCATTATCGTCAAAAATTTCGGAAGTGTGGAAGTACTTAAAACAGAATTTGAAAAGGCGGCATTGGCTCGTTTTGGTTCGGGCTGGGCATGGGTCATCAAAGATGAAGCCGGCAAGCTTAAAATAGTAACCACTCCCAACCAGGACAACACAGTGATGTCGGTTATCAACGTCAAAGGCAAACCGGTACTAATGCTCGATATTTGGGAACACGCTTATTATCTGAAATATCAGTCGAAACGTGCTGCCTATGTAAAAGCATTTTGGGAAATTGTAAACTGGAAAGAAGTTGAAAGACTTATAAATGAGAAATAAACAAACTCTTTTTATTCTCAGATAAATAAACAGAGCGATGCTGAAAAAATAATTTCAGGCATCGCTCTGTTTTTATGTACCTATTGCCTACAAAGCAACATCAACAGCTCAGATAACACAAAAAAAAGTTCTTCTTCCATAGGAAAAAGAACTTTTTTTTGTGCGCAGAATGAGACTCGAACTCACACACCGTAACCGGCACTACCCCCTCAAAGTAGCGTGTCTACCAATTTCACCATCTGCGCAAATCAATATGAGGGAAAAAACTTTATTGTGCCCAAAACAGGACTCGAACCTGCACAGCCTTGCGGCCACTAGTCCCTGAAACTAGCGTGTCTACCAATTTCACCATTTGGGCAAAT
>CAYMHE010000084.1:0-11745 GCA_964390175.1 uncultured Paludibacter sp. | reverse complement strand
CAAGAATTTTTCGATGGCCTTTTTACGATCAAATTTCAACAAATAAGTATCCGGGGTAGGCATTAATTCAAAGCCAACACCTCAATTGCTTTTTGCAGCCGGGCAGTTGTTTCCTGTTTCCCGATTAAAGAAATAATATCGAACATGTGAGGTCCTTTTCCTTCGCCCACGATAGACAAACGGAAAGCGTTCATAATTCCACCCATATTATATCCTTTGGCAGCAATCCATTCTTTGACAATTTCTTCGGTATTTTCCACACTAAAGTCTTCGATCCCATCCAACAATTGAATAAGTTCCTGCATCTGTTCAGGAGTTTCGTTTTTCCAGCGCTTTTTCACGGTTTTTTCGTCGTAAGTTGTAGGAGCAATAAAGAAGAACGAAGACTGTTCCCATAAATCGGTTATGAAGTTAGCTCGTTCGCGTACCAAATTCACAATTTTCTTCACTTTTTCCGAATCTTCAACTATGTCTTTCTCAATCAGAATATGCTGAAACAAATCAGCTACTTCTTCCAACGGTTTACTTTGCAGATATTTGTGATTGAACCATTTCCCTTTTTCATAATCGAATTTCGCTCCACTTTTACTAACGCGGTCGAGGCTGAACAACTCAATCAATTCCTGCATCGAGAAAATTTCCTGCTCGGTTCCACTGTTCCAACCCAACAACGCAAGAAAATTAACAACAGCTTCGGGAAAATAACCAGCTTCGCGATAGCCTGATGAAGTTTCAGCAGTTTTAGCGTCTTTCCAGTTCATAGGGAAAACAGGGAAACCTAGGCGGTCACCATCACGTTTACTCAATTTTCCATTCCCGTCCGGTTTCAGCAACAACGGTAAATGTGCAAATTCGGGCATAACATCAGTCCAACCCAGATAACGGTAAAGTAAAACATGAAGCGGAGCCGATGGTAGCCATTCTTCGCCGCGAATCACATGCGAAATTTCCATCAAATAATCGTCCACAACGTTAGCCAAGTGATAAGTCGGTAATTCGTCGGACGATTTGAACAGAACTTTATCGTCGATGATAGATGAGTTGATAACCACCTCACCACGAATTAAATCCTGCACTTTAACTTCTTCATTCGGTTCAATTTTAATACGCACCACGTATTGTTCGCCACGTTCGATGCGCGCTTTCACTTCATCTGCAGGTAAAGTCAACGAATTGGCCATTAGTCCACGTGTTTTGGCATCGTATTGAAAATTGGCAATTTCGGCACGTTTAGCTTCCAAATCGACGGGGGTATCAAAAGCGATATAAGCTAGACCGGCATCGAGCAATTGATCTACATATTTCCGATATATTGCTTTACGCTCGCTCTGACGGTAGGGCGCATGTTTCCCTGGTAACTTCACTCCTACTCCTTCGTCAATCGTAATTCCCAACCAATTGAGCGCTTCAACAATATAATCCTCAGCACCGGGCACAAAGCGTGCCGAATCGGTGTCCTCGATACGCAAAAGCATATCACCTCCATTTTGTTTCGCAAAAAGGTAATTATACAAAGCGGTACGTACGCCGCCAATATGTAAAGGTCCTGTGGGACTGGGTGCAAATCGCACTCTGACTCTTCTGTTCATTTTGATAAAAAATTTAGAACTTGCCTACTGCAAGCGGTTGCAAATTTACGCAAAAAACATATATTCTCAATGAATAAATTTGAAATGCTAAAAAAAACGCATTTACAATCACATTCGTGAATTAACGGTTTGGAATAAATCGAAGTATTTTCCTTTCAAGGCCATGAGTTCCTTGTGATCACCCGACTCAACAATTTCGCCTTCGTGGAACAAATAAATTAAATCAGCCCACTGAATGGTAGTGAGTCGGTGACTTACAATGACAGCCGTTTTATTGCTTGACAATTGTTGGAGACTTTTAATCATTTGCAATTCTGAAGCGGCATCCAATGCACTCGATGGTTCATCCATCAACAGCAACGGCGCATCGCGATAAAAAGCCCTGGCCACCGCCATTTTTTGCCACTGACCAATACTTAGTTCCTCGCCGCCTTTAAAAAGATTTCCAAGCAAAGTATCGTAACCATGAGGTAATCGGTCAAGTACATCGTCAATACCAGCAGCCTGAGCGGCTTTTCTTATCCTTTCTTTATCCGGAATTTTCTTTATATCTCCTAAAGCCAGATTATCTATGGCCGGTATATTATAAAGCACAAAATCCTGAAAAACAGCACTTATATTTTCGAGTATTTTTTTCTGCCCTAATTCATTTATATCTTTGCCATCAAAAGTAATGCACCCTTGATGAGGCTTGTAAAATCCGCATAACAATTTAATCAGTGTGGTTTTCCCCGAACCATTGGCAGCGACAAATGCAATAGTTTTTCCGGCTGGCAATACCAGATTTATATTTTTTAATGCATTGCGCTCACTGGCTTCGTACCTGAAACTTACATTTTCGAATCTGATTTCATTCTTTAACGAAAAATCAACATCAGATGTAGCAACATCATTACTTTCAGGAAGATGGAGAAACTGAATAAAATCTTTCAAAAAAGTATTGTCTTCGATGATCTGAGTAAGCGAACGGAAAAAGTCATTGAGCACCGAATACCCACGTTGAAAAGCAAAGAAAAATAAAACAACTGTACCTATTGATATGGCTCCATTTATTTTCAGAAATGAAATAAAGCCCAAACTCGCGAAAATTAAAACTACCGCAAAAGTCTGCGAAAGAACACTTAATCTGATTTCTGATTTTCGAAGTTCAATTTTTTCTTCAAAAATTCTTTGTTGAGTTTTATTGAACCGTTGCTGAAAAAAATCCGAAAATCCGAAAAGTTTCAACTCTTTGGCAAAAGGAAACCCAGTCAGGATGCGATTAAAGTAATACATTTCACGTTCTTTAGTGCTTTGCGAGTCTTTAAGCTTGTAAAGCTTCCTCGAATATTTTAGGCGCACATATACGTCGGGCAACACAGCAAACACAAGTATCAGCACCAGGTACCAACGTATGCTTGCAAAAAGAACGAGCAGAAACAGCACCGAAGCCGAAGCTTTTATCCCGGTGAGCAAAGCATTCAGAATCTTTACGGGACGGAATGATGCTTCCTGTACAGCACGATGCAAACTGTCCTGCTTTTCGGGATTTTCGTAGTTCGACAAGTCGAGAACGCTGTGTTTTGCCTGAAGAAGCGAATAAACGTGCCTGGTAACCGACTGCGAAAGCTTTTCGGAATAATAAGTTCGTAGCTCGGCAAGCAACACATTCAGCAAAAAAACAAATGCCGTACCTGCCAACAAAGCGATAAAAAAGTACTGTTGCTGTGAATCACGCAGAGAGGATGCAGTAAGTTCATCGACAAGCAATTTAATAAGTACAATGATTGCAAATGGAATAATTCCCTGCAAAAAAGAAATTATTGCGTTAATCGAAAATAGTTTACCAGAACCTTTGGAAATAATAGTCAGATTGCTTTTTACCGACAGAATATTTGAAAATAACGATTTAATTTTCTGTTTGATTTTTAAATCAAAATCATAGAAAGCAATAACCGGTTTCGAAAAATGTAAAGCAAGGTATCGAAAAACACTCATTCCAAAACTATCGATTGATATTTTTCTTCCTTTGCGTTCGAACGAAGTTATTTTTCCGACAAAAGCATCAGTGGCGAACGGAGGGTCAGAGAATTTATTTTTATCCCCTTTGGTTAGAAATGTTCCTGCTACATCATCTATTGCCACAAGACGATGTGCAATAAGCTTACCATTCGATTTGAAAACAACAACATCTCCAACTTTAATTTCAGTCGGCATACATTTTTCAATATGACCAATGTCACCCGGTCGAAGTGCAGGATACATGCTGTAACCAGTCGTACGAATGCCTATCGTATGATTGTTTTCTAATATTGATTCAGCAAAATCAACAATCAGTTTTTTATTTACAAATCCATTATTCATTGTCCAAAACGAAGTTAACAACACTTTCATCGGGCACAAATCCAAGCTCGTAAACCCCAACCAGCGAACACAGTTCTGTGAACAAATCAAGTCTGCCTTCAATAAACCGACGGTCGAAATTGTTCTGAATACTAAAAGCCATTACGCGACTTATGGACATAGCGCCTGAAAGTTTTTTTATTCTGTTTTCAGGAGAATGACTTATAAGAAAAATAGACGACAAAGGGGCTTTTTTAGGAATATCTTTGTAATACATAGGCGTATTATACACAAAGAAACCACCTTCTTGTTTACGCACTATCAAACGATCGTCGTTAATTATTTGATTTCCAGCCTTCGACCAAAGCATCGACATCGTGCTTTTACCTGCTCCCGAAAAACCGGTAAACAAGCGTGCTTTCTTCCCATCGTAAGCGCAGGAAGCATGCATCATCACCGCATTGGTTTTAAGAGTAATATAATGCATTACGATGGGCCCCATAGGATAACGAAGCGGAAGAAACAAACCATCTGTAACTTCACAATGAATCGTCCAATGCTTAAAATTTTCATCCAAAAAAGCGACTTGCTGAACTTCGTTATTTGTTTGCTGATTGTAAATTACAAATGCCAACTGGTTTCCATTTCTATAAATTGAATAAAACTTCTGAAACTCATTTTCGGCCTGAAACAAGAGATCGGAAGCATCTAAATCTATCCCGGGCATATGTTCTATACAATGAACTGTAAAATCGGGTTCAGCCACGTCTTGTGTTTCAACAAAAGGCAGATAACCATCTTCGAGTTGTATTTTGCGATCGGCAGAAAGCCGTATACTAAATCCGCCAATAGCCAAACAGATAGAATTCACTTGTGCATCCATTGTATATTTTTATTTCTTCAACATAGCTTCCAAAGTTTGCAGAAAAACTGCAATATCCTTTTCGGCAGTGTATTTATCTATATCAAAAGTATCGGTAATAGTCTGAATTAATGCTGACATATCAGTTCCTTCGTTCAGATTTTCCCATATCACTTTTGCAGTTTCGTTAAGGGTAAACAATTCGTTCATCTGCGCTACATTAGCACTTAAAGGAACTACTATCAACTCATTTCCCACTTCACGGGTCACAAATTTTGATTTCAGTTGAAAAAGAGATTCTATTTCCATAAAATATATTGATGATATAAGTTGTTTTATTTTTTAGCTAACAGCACAAAGATAAGTTTTTTTTTTAAATTCTAAGCAAAAAACAGGATTACATAAGCTTTACAAAAAAGCAACTTTAATTCCCTATAGCCGGTTAAGGCAAAAAAAAACTTTGAGACAAAAGCCCCAAAGTTTTTCAATATATTTATTTCTGAATTTGAAAATCAAATATCAGCAAAATATCGTTTTTTATTCCTGATTCAAAGTTACGCGTTTGAAACCTACACAAGTCAACTGTTTTTTTGCAAGCAGTTCTTTTACTGTAATTTTCCCAGCTTCTTCACTGCCTCCTTCGTACTTTTGTTCTAAAAGAGTAAATTCTTTAAAGAATTTTGCCATACGTCCGGCAGCAATGCTGTTTACTTTCTGTTCTGGTAAAGAAGCTGATTTTTCTGCAGTAACCGTTTCTATTATTTCACGTGCTTTTGCAGCCACCTCAGCAGTAATCCAGCCTTTTGACATATTTGATTCAATATGGGCTTCGCTATCAACGTGAGCAGGGTTTATGCCGGCTTTTTTCAATGCCACTTCAACTTCTTTTGCAACAAGTTCGGCTTTTGTTTTTTCAACAGCCACTGCAAGTTCATTGTCTTTTACTTTTTGAGGTATTGCTGATTCATCAATAGCCACAGGCGACATTGCTGCAATGTGCATTGCTACGCCGCGTGCAATTTCGTGTCCTGCGTTTTCTTCAGCAAATGCTACAACTGTAGCCAATTTATTTCCGGGGTGAATATAAGCCGAAGCAGAACCTCCTTCAACAAACTCATAGTAATCAAGTTCCATTTTTTCGCCGGTAACACCCGAACGATCGGTAACTAATTCGCTGATGGTACGTCCATCAATAGTCAATGCATTCACAGCTTCTAAAGAACCTGCTTTAGCATTCATTGCTGCATCAAGAATTGATTTTGTAAGTGCAATGAAATCAGCATTTTTAGCCACGAAATCGGTTTCACATTTCAGTGCGATAATGGCTGCAAAGCCATCTTTAGCTTCGGCCAACACGCAACCTTCGGAAGCTGCACGATCGCTGCGTTTTGCAGCTACTGCTTGTCCTTTTTTACGAATAATCTCAATTGCTTTATCGAAATCGTTTTCTGCTTCAATCAAAGCATTCTTGCAATCCATCATTCCGGCTCCGGTCATGGTGCGCAATTTCGAAATTTCTGCCATTGTTACTGCCATAATATTTTATTTTTTTTTGACCCCAAAACCCCCAAAGGATAGTTTTGAAGTGTCAGTGTTATTTAATTTTTAAATAGTCTGTTTTAAAGAAAAGGTTACAAGCTACAATTTAATCATAACGCGTAACCTTTACTTTAGTAACCAATTCCCCTTTTGAAGGCAGGTTTATTTTATTCTTCTTCTTTGATGAATTTCTTCACTACGTTTGCGTTCAACGCTTCTTCATCCTCTTTATGCGTGCGTGGACGTTTGTTGATACGCGATTTCTTTTCTTTTGCTACAGGAACTTCAGATGCTTCAGTATCAACTTTCTCAACTTTGCGTTCTTCAAGTCCTTCCTGAATTGCTTCAACCATAGCTGTAAGAATTACATCCACTGATTTTGTAGCATCATCATTCGCTGGAATAATAAAGTCGATTCCGTTTGGATTTGAATTTGTATCAACAATACCAAATACCGGAATACCTAAACGTTGTGCTTCCAAAACAGCTATGTGTTCTTTCATTACATCGACAACGAAAAGAGCAGATGGCAAACGTGTCAAATCGGCGATAGAACCTAAGTTCTTGTCCAGTTTTTCACGCTGACGCGAAATTTGAAGTTTTTCACGTTTCGACATGTTTTCGAAAGTTCCATCGGTAGCCATTTTATCAATGGTAGCCATTTTCTTTACCGCTTTACGGATAGTAGGGAAGTTGGTCAACATACCACCAGCCCAACGCTCAGTAATATAGGGCATTCCTACTGAAAGAGCTCTTTCGGCAACAACATCCTTAGCTTGTTTTTTTGTAGCTACAAACAGAATTTTACGACCGGATTTAGCTATATTTTTCAAAGCTGCAGCTGCTTCATCAACTTTAACTACTGTTTTGTGCAAATCGATAATGTGGATATCGTTACGCTCCATAAAAATATAAGGAGCCATAGCAGGATTCCATTTGCGTTTCAAGTGGCCAAAGTGGCAACCAGCTTCTAATAATTGTTCAAAATTTGTTCTTGACATTTTTGTTTTTTTAATTTGTTTACTTTCTTCTTTTTTCAGAATTCAATTTGCAGGTAGCCATCCAGTGTCTATGAGTCCTGCAAATTTAGATACTAAACCTAACCATTTACCATTTATTCATTTACCATTTACTGTTTGCGAATTAAGCCGCGTAGAAAAATGGTAAATTGTAAATAGAAAAATGGTAAATAATTTTAGCGTTTCGAGAACTGGAATCTCTTGCGAGCTTTTGGTTGTCCTGGTTTCTTACGTTCCACTTCACGTGGGTCACGAGTCATGAAACCTTCCGATTTCAATGCAGATTTATCTTCAGCATTGATTTTCACAAGCGCACGTGCAATCGCCAAACGCAATGCACCAGCCTGACCATTAAAGCCACCGCCATCGAGATTAACTTTAATATCGTATTTTTCAGCAACACCTAATTTGTTCAATGGTTGTTTAACAACATATTGCAAAAGTGGTGATGGAAAATAAACAGTAAGATCACGTTTGTTGATGGTGATTTTACCACTTCCTTCGCTTACGAAAACGCGGGCAACAGCTGCTTTTCTTCTTCCTAAGGCATTTATAACTTCCATATTGATTATTTAAGTGTGTTTAAATCGATTTGTTTTGGTTGTTGAGCTTGCATATTGTGTTCAGCACCGCCGAATACATATAGATTACCCAAAAGTTTTGCACCTAACTTGTTCTTTGGCAACATACCCTTTACTACTTTCTTAATCAGTTTTTCAGGGCTTTTTTCCAACAATTTAGCTGGTGTAATTTCACGCTGTCCACCCGGATAACCTGTGTGACTTAGATATACTCTGTCATTCCACTTGTTACCTGTTAGTTGTACTTTTTCTGCATTGATAATAATCACATTATCACCACAATCAACGTGAGGAGTAAAATTTGGTTTGTATTTTCCTCTCAAAAGTTTTGCCACTTTCGAGCCCATACGTCCCAATACCAAATCGGTAGCATCCACAACTACCCATTCTTTCTGCACTGTTGCTTTATTGGCAGAAATGGTTTTATAACTTAACGTATCCACTTTAATAGAATTGTTTTTTTAATTAATAAATTGTCGTTTCAATGGGTTCAACCGCTGTTTTTGAATGAGGCTAATCGGCACAAAAACAGGATATATACATCTATCTCAACGAACTATTACACTGGGATAATAAACGGACTGCAAAAATACAGTTTTTCTTTGGATTACCAAAGAGTTACAAATAAATATTTTCCAATATTCAAAATTAATAAAAAACGAGTATTTTTGCAATAAAACTCAAAACGCATATATCTTTGAGCGAACAATAAAAAACAATTTCTTAAATTTTCAAATGCAAATCATCTGTTTTTGCAGCCAAAACCCATTAAAACCCCAGATACATGAATCGACTAGGTCCTGATTTTTTCGCCCAAGATGCAGTTACAATGGCTCAAAAACTTCTCGGAAAAACACTTCTGCGCACCTGGGACGACGGTTCGGAAAGCAGTTACACCATTACCGAAACAGAAGCGTACCTTGGAGAGGAAGACGCCGCCTGCCATGCAAGCAAAGGACGCACATCACGTACTGAAATTATGTACGCAAAAGGCGGATTTATATATGTTTATCTGATTTATGGTATATATTGGATGCTCAACATCGTGAGTGGAGCCGAAAATCATCCTCAAGCAGTTTTGATACGGGGCTTAAACCAAATAACAGGATCGGGAAAAGTAGGACGCGAACTTAAAATTGACAAATCATTTTATGGAGAAAACTTAGAATCTTCACATAGGTTATGGATAGAAGATGCACCTGAGTTAGCTGATTTCAGCACAAATGTTCGCGTGGGTATCGATTACGCCGACGATGAATGGAAAAACAAACAGTGGAGATTCATAGCCAATAAAAAATGAACATCACCCTCACTTTACAATTAAAAAAACGGAAAATCACCTTAGCACTCTTCCGCTTTTCATTCAATTTATCGCAGCTTTATCTCACGCTGTCAAGTCCTTCCAATAATATTTTTGCATCCTGTACCGACTCTTGCTTCTCCTGAATAAATTGCTGATCATCAACTATTTTATCTTCAACAAAAACATCTTTTGCAATAATTGTCAGAAAAATTACAACAGAAAGAAAAAATAAAACCTTGGGGAAAACCTGAGATTTTTCTTTCTCTCTTGTCATTGCTAAAAGCGAAAAAACAACAGCCAATGCAACCGGAATCAACGCTATAGTACCCATAGGTAAATAAGTTAACACAAGTGCTGTTATTGAAGATAACGATGCTAAAACTATAAATACTTTTCTCATTTTTTTGAATTAATTTAAACTCCCGTAGCTTTCAAAAGTGAGACCTGACCCACGCCTACAGGTATACTGAATTTAATCAAACAAGGCACACGTTTGCTATCGGCCGTTATCCAGATAAGATTCTTATCAGCCCCTTTCAATTTATCCGTTCTGGCCGAAATCGATAACTTATAACATACTTTCTTGCCTAAATTTCCCGCCGATATTGTTTCTTTTCCGATCAGCTTTACCCAGACTGGCAATTGCTTTTCATCAAAAACTATAACAAATGTCAATGACTGACCTGCCTTAATTTTAGATAAATCGATCATTCGCAACTTATAAACCATCGAAACCACATCGCTTGCATTGGCTGACACATTTAATGTACGTTTGGTTTCAGCTCTTTTCATACGCCTGGCAACACTTGTAATTGAAGTTCCGGCAGCAGAAAAAGTGTACATCTCAGTCTTTGTATAGCCACCCTCAAGCACATTTCTTTTATAAAGGCTCGGCTTAAGTGTAATCGGGTCTACATAAGACTCATACAAGTCGCGTATTTTAAAAAAGGAATCCCATTTATCAAAAGTAGCTACTTCTATACATAATCTAAGATATGACTTCTTACTTGTATTCACAGGCTCAGTACGCATAGTTACCTGTGCCAGACTGGTCATCATCCCTCCTAACTCATACGAACCTGAGAAAACTAATGTTTCGTTGGGTTTTACCTGCGAATTGCCAACCTGAAAGATGGCTGACAAGCAAAGCATTAAAATTACTTTTTTCATATCTAAATCATTAATGCTTTAATACATGTAAATTATGCCTCACCACCCCCAAAAGACATTGGCACAGGTGGAACAAATGAATTTTCCGGAATTTTAATCTTACCGTTTTGACTTTCATATTTGGCAATATTTTCCTGCAAAGCAAAAAGCAAACGTTTAGCATGTTCAGGGGTTAATATGATTCTGGATTTTACATTTGCCTTAGGTGTTCCGGGCATTATTCGAATGAAATCGACTACAAACTCAGATGTAGAATGCGATATAACTGCGAGATTTGAATACGTACCTTCAGCTACTTCTGCCGAAAGTTCAATGTTTAGTTGTCCGTCTTGTTGTTCCATGTTCAGTGTTATTTTTATATTGCAAAGTTACAACTTTTATTCTACATGTTTAAGCCGAATGAAGTAGAGTTCCATAATTTTGTTAAGGACTTGCTAAATTATTCCACACAATAAAAATTCAAAACAAATAATCTTGCTTATACTCTTCTATGTAATTCTTTAGCGTCTGTTGCAAATCTACCATCAATACTTTGTTCAGATTTTGAAAATAAGTCAAACTTTTCAACCACTCACTGCTATCCTTCGAAACAATAGGAAATAACGAAGTGACAGGTGTTGCGTACTCAGATTCTAATGATTGAACATAGTATTTCATATCCGATATTTCATATTTTATCTTATTCTCTTTAATAGTAAGCGTCAAAACATAATCTGTTTTAGTAGTTACACTCTTCAACGCTTTATTTCGAAAAGAATTTGTTTCAAATTTATGAGGGATATTTGCAGAAGCTGTAGCAATCATTTTTCCTGCTTCAAAGTTTGAATAGAGCACCTGAAAATAAGAAAGAACAAACCATTGTTCACATCTTTCAAAGATTATTTTTTTGCTTAAACTATCAATTTCAATGATTTGAGAAAATTGAAGTTCGCTTTTTGTAGTATCGATATCTAAAACAGGATATACATATTCTCTACTAAATTTACTCCATTTCTTTACAATATCGCTTCTATCAAAATCATTTGTAGTAGGTGATTGAACTATTGAGTTTACATAATTCCGTTCTCTCTGAATAGTTTGGCATGATAGACCACTAATAATTAGCTGAACGAAAAGTAAAATACAAAAAACCAATATTCTATTCATAATATGAAACATTTGAGTGAATAAAATTAAATATGGTTGTAAAGTTAAGTAAAAATACGAATACTAATCTAAAACGTACGATAAAAAATTTACATACTTAAAAATATAAGCATAAAAAATTCCACGTTTCAACAGTTCCACGATTCAACAGTTCAACAGTTCAACAATTCTCCAATTAGCTCTCAGCTAATCACAATAAAAAAAGCCCTCAGAT
>CAYMHE010000083.1:0-11969 GCA_964390175.1 uncultured Paludibacter sp. | reverse complement strand
TGTGTTGAATAATTTCGGCACAAAATACGACATTATATTTTGACCATTACTTATTATCTTCGTTAAAAGTAAAGTCAATTGATTGACTTACCGATTTACCACCTTCAAACTCGTAAGGCCCGTATTGAATTTCTGCCGCTTTTGATCTCGCTGCTGTATTGGAGTTCTGACTTCCTCTTATCGCTGCTGGTTTAGTGATCGTAACTTTATCATAATACGAACTCTCAATTACCGGTAATTTCAGATTATTGGTATTGGCAACAGGCACATCAACAGGAGAACTGATGGCTACCGGGTTGAGCTGAATAACAGGAAAAACAATATCAGCTACGTCCGTGGCAATGGGCTGAATTGTAATTGGCGCCACATTTACACTTACCGGATTGATGGCGGTAATGTTTACGCCCACTGAATCCTTTACGCGAATGGAATACGTTCCATTGGCCGATTTCTCGATAAGATCGACACCCAAGCTATCAATCATATCGCCCAAAATGATTGGTTTGGTTTTACCTATAGGAACCGATAAGGAATCACCGCCTATTGTCATTTCAGTATTTACTCCATCCGATAAATCATACTCATCCGATACGCAATTCGACAGAAACAATGCGAAAGGGAGAAAAAGAATCAGATAGATGCTCTTTTTGAAAAATGCATTCATAACTCTAATTTTAAAGTGAATAATTAAACGTTTATAATAATATGGCGAAAAAAATAAATATAATAAAATATTTTTTAGCTATTTATATAATGTTATGAAAGTTGAATTTGTTTATCGTAAATAAAAAAAATCTTACAATCCAACCACTATTCTCAAATAATTCTTACATTTTACTATCGTACCAAAGATATGAAAGCACAAAACAAACAAAACAAATAAACTACAATACAGGAATTTACAAAACAAATAATCTCTAAAACTAGAACAAAAGGAGTAAAATAAAACAATTTGTAATAATTACAAAATATTTCGGTATTGATACAGAACTAAAAACTAATTTGAAAATGTGACATTGTAAAAATGTACTAAATTAGGAGGAAGAAGCGAAAGAATGGGCCAATGTGGCAATCGTGGAATCGTGGAATCGTGGAATCGTGGAATTGTGGAATTGTGGAATTGTGGAATTGTGGAATTGTTGAATTGCTGAAATTTAGGCGCAGGCAAAGGCAGAGGCAAAGGTATCATAGTGAAACTGTTGAATTGTGAAAATGGACTCCAGTCAACAGTCACCAGTCTCCAGACCTTTGACTTTAGACCCTTGACTTTAGACCTTAGACTTTAGACTCTAGACAACTGTCAATTATCACCGCCCCACTCTTCAAATTTTCAAATTCTCAAATTTTCAAATTAGGAACTGTGTTCTGTCGGGAAGTTCACAAGGAAAACATTTTCGGAAGCACGGGTAAGCGCAGTGTACATCCAGCGGTAGAAATCACTGTTCAGTTGCTCATCTGCCACCTGACCGGGATCGATAAACACCTTTTTCCACTGTCCACCCTGCGCTTTATGGCAAGTCACGGCATAGGCAAACTTCACTTGCAAAGCATTAAAAAACTCGTTTTCATAAATCTTTTTCACCAACATGCGTCGTTGGGTGATTTCGGGATAATCTTCGGCTATGGCCTGAAAAAGCTGTTGATGCAGTTCGTTGCTATGCGTCGGAGAATCGGACTGAAGCAAATCCAGCCACACAAAAGCATCAATCTCCCATTCATAATCGAGCGAACGCAAGGTAAGGTCCACAAAACGAAAACCATACATCTCGCGCGACTTTTTCACACGCATTACTTCAAGTATATCGCCATTGGCAATAAAATCAATTTCCTTGTAAGGTTTGTTCCAGAAGTAATTGTTTTTGGTCACCATCAGCAAGTCGCCGTTGGTAAGTTCATCCTCTTTCATCAGCACCCGGTTACGGATACCATTGTTGTACATATTGGCACGCTTGTTCGAACGCGTCACCACGATGGTGTCCTCCACGCCCACTCCGTTATAAGCCCGCTGAATTTCATCTATCAAATCCATGCCGTTCAGATAGCGGATATCAGCAAAACCTTCCGTTTCGAAACGGGGAAATGCTTCAGTCTTGTCTTCGAGCAGCATTTCGCGCAGCCGGGTAGCATTGTGCAAAATACCACTTTCCAGCGCCTGCCTCACCACATGCGTCAGGGTAAACTCATGCACCTTCAGCCCATAGCCTGCCAGCTTGTCTTTTTCGAGCGCCGGACTGTGAGGCTGCATCACAGGAGGCAACTGAGCCGTATCGCCAAAAAGCAATAAACTACAACCATCGCCGCTGTACACAAACTCAATCAAATCGTCGAGCAAGCGGCCCGAACCAAACTCGGTATCGCCACCCGTATTCGAAATCATCGATGCCTCGTCGACAATAAAGAGCGTGTGATTAAAAAGATTATCCGACAGTTGAAACCGGAATTCGGCCATCGATTTCTGGCGGTATATTTTTTTGTGGATCGTGAAGGCCGGAAAACCCGAATAACCGGCAATCACTTTAGCAGCACGTCCGGTGGGCGCCATCAGCATTGTTTTTTGTTGCAAAACATTCATCGCACGCACCAAAGCGCTTACCACCGACGTTTTTCCCGTTCCGGCATATCCCTTGAGCAGGAAAATCTTCTCCGGATCGGTAGACATCAGAAACTCGCCCAACGCATCAAGTAAAATACCCTGTTGTTCGGTTGGTTCGAATGGCAATTCGGCACGTATACTGGAGGAAATGAAGTTTTGTAACATATATGCAAAGATAAATAAATTGACCGGGAGTAATGCCGAAAACCTATTTAAAAACACAGGGAATAACAACACGCTGTCAAACCTATAGACTGGTTCAACAATTATTAAGATTTTCCACCGAAAAGTTGCTGTTGTTAATTATGTTATTTATCTTTGGACGGCAAAAACTAACTTTCTAGTTTCTATGTACACTAAGACAAAAAACACAGTTTTTGCAGAAGCTATACATCGTACAAATAAAAACAGACATACCTAAAGCGGAAATATGCGCTATGGTATTGTGCCTACAGGAAAAGGCGTAGCGCTTATTTCGGTGTTAGGCACAATTCCCCACACGATGAAACCTCTTTAAATTCCATCGCTAACGTGTGAAAAAGAAGATCTGAAACAAAACAATAAACATATGACTTTCAACGCATAATTTTGTCGTTAGTCAATATATTAAAAAAGGAAAAAAAACATGATTAAACAAACTCTTCTATTATTTCTTGGACTTGTTTCTATATTCGACTGCTTTGCGGACGCACCAAGATTCGAAACGAAATTTGAAAGCTCAAATGGAGAATATTCTATGCAACTTCATAAGAAAAAATGGATTTTGACTAACAGAAACGGTTTTTTGAAATATAGTATTAAAGACAATGGTTTTACAAGTATGACTGTACTCGTTTCAGACAACGGACAAAATATAGTTGTTATTAATGACTGTATGGGAGACCGAAATATTGGAGAAAATACTGCTTTGTGGATATATAAAAAAGGCAAACTACTTAAAAGTTACAAACTATCAGAACTACTTAATGACACATGTAATATTTCAAGGACTACTGAAGGCATTATCTGGACTTATGGCGATTATGGATTCGTAGACAAACAAAGTCATTTTTCATTTTCAACCTATGAACTTTCGGAATTTATTTTCGACTTATCTACTGGACAAATTGTTCAAATTAAAAAACCTGAAGGATATGATTCAGATTGTCTAATTGTATTTGGTGAATTTAGAAAAGGAAATGAAAACTGCGCTACAATGAAAATACTTAAATATATTTCTGGAAAAACACAGGAAAACAACAAAATAACATTTAAGACCGAAAGCTATGGAGCTGGTTTATGGAGACTACTTCTTATGATTAAGAACGGGGTTGACATAACACCTGAGAAATATAGAGGTAACCTTTTTCTGAATAGATGCTTAATCGAATAAAAAAAACGAAGCCCTTATACACGCTCTTATTCACAGGCTGGCTGACGTGTATTTAGCAGGTTTTGCTCCCGCATTAGCTTCGCTGATTTGCAATTCACTTTGTCGTTTCACAACAGCAAATGCTCCCGCAAATGGAACATCCCGTGCAACAGTGACCGCCCGTGCCCATAGCCTCGGTCCTTAGGTGCAAGTGCAAAAAAATAAATTACGGAATGAACGTTTTGATACTTTCTTGATATAAAATTTGCTTTTGCGGTGAAAAAGCTCTATTTTTACCGCAAATTATGCAGTGAAAAAAGATTATGTATATACACGAAAGAGAAAACTGGTTCAACTTTGTTTGGGACAACGAAAAGATTTTGCCAATATTAGCCGCTGTACGACACTTACAAGGTAGATTACTTGGGCACATGGAAAGACTTGGGTTCGACTTAATTGAACGTGCTACATTAGAATCGCTGATTTTAGATGTTGTTGACACATCAAGAATAGAAGGTGAATTTCTGAATCCTGAACTTGTACGCTCTTCCATTGCGCGAAAATTAGGAATTGAAGGAACTGAATATGTTTCGACACCACGAAATATTGAAGGTGTGGTTGACGTACTATTAGATGCTACTCAAAATTACGACAAAACACTTTCAGAAGAACGACTTTTGGGTTGGCACAACGCATTATTTCAATCGGGCTACAGCGGACATTTGAAAATTGATGTTGGACGTTATCGTTCGGCAGGTATGAAAGTTGTTTCCGGTGCATTTGGTAGAGAAAAAGTGCATTTCGAGGCTCCGGCTGCCGAACGGGTGGTTAATGAAATGAACATTTTTCTTGATTGGCTAAACCCAAATAATCAAATGGACTTAGTGTTGAAATCAGCAATATCACATTTTTGGTTTGTAACCATTCACCCATTCGACGACGGTAACGGACGACTGGCACGAGCAATAATGGATATGTTTTTGGCACGTAGTGAAGGTAGTAAAATCAGGTTTTACAGTATGTCGAACCAAATTTTTAAGGAACATAAACATTACAACGAAATAATTGAAAAGACACAAAAAGGAACAAGTGATATTACGAATTATTTGTTGTGGTTTTTAGATTGTTTCGAAAGAGCATTGCATTCAAGTGAAAAAAATTTAGAAATTATACTCGACAAATCACATTTTTGGGATAAACACAAATTCACGTCCATAAACGAGAGACAACGCAAAATAATCAACTATTTGTACGACAATTATGAAAATGAAGTCGGGTTTTTGAGAACTTCAAGTTATGCGAAACTAGCAAACTGTTCGACAGATACAGCTTTGCGTGATTTGCAGGATTTGGTAGAAAAAGAAATTTTGAAATCAGAAGACACCGGAAAGAAAACCAATTATCTGATTATTAGTCCCAAAAACATACGAATTCCAAAAATATCGACAACGAAATAGATACAAGCAAGCACCTGCACCTAGCACACGCCTCGTTCACAGGCTGGCTGACCTCGTTAAGACGGGGCAGGAAGTGCATTTAGCGGGTTTTGTGGCATAGTGAAAAAATAAAGAGGACTCGCTCATACTGATTCTTATAGCTTATAGAAGGACATTTTTGTATTAAATCAACTTAGGCTTTCAGAGGTTATTATGGGTATGACTCTCTAAAACATTCGACAACGGATCTAAAAGATAGGAATTCGGATGTTTTTATGGGTTTGACTCTCTAAAACATTCGACAATGGGTCTAAAAGATAGGATTCCGGATGTTTTTATAGGTATGACCCTCTAAAACATGCGACAATGGATCTAAAAGATAGGATTTCGGATGTTTTTATAGGTATGACTCTCTAAAACATTCGACAATGGATCTAAAAGATAGGATTTCGGATGTTTTTATAGGTATGACTCTCTAAAACACTTGACAACGAATATAGAAGACGGCTCTTCCAGTCTCCAGTCTCCAGTCTCCGGTCAAGACCTTTGACTTTAGACATTAGACTGCCTCCGCCTAAATTTCAACAGTTCAACATAGATGAATATACCGGCGACCTTTCATAAATCCGCCCCCTGCAAATCCCCACATTTCAAAATAAAATCGCTATTTTTGTATCTTTAAACAAACAGTCGTGAAATTCGTTTCATTCGAACAATTCGTAACTTATATGAAAAAACTAACCCTCGCATTTATGACAACAGTTTTATTAGCATGCGGCAGCCAGAAAAGCGCCACACCTGCTATCGAAGATTTCACTTATTCGGTGGATAAATTTGCCGATATAGAAATCCTGCGTTATCGCGTTCCCGATTTTGAATCCTTGAGTCTGAAACAGAAAGAGCTGATTTATTATCTCAACCAGGCAGCCCTCGAAGGACGTGATATCCTTTACGATCAGAACAACAAATACAATCTGGCCGTTCGTCGCACCCTCGAATCGGTGTACCAAAACTATAAAGGAGATCGTAATTCGGAACAATTCGGCCAGCTGACCACTTATCTGAAACGCATTTGGATGGGAAACGGTATTCACCATCATTATTCCGAAGATAAGTTTACGCCTGAGTTCACAAAAGAATTTTTTGCCGAAGCAGTGAAATCGCTCAAGGCAGAGGAGCTGGCCGCAGTGTTGCTGCCCGGCGAAACAGTGGATGAACTGATCAGTCAACTTACTCCGGTGATTTTCGACCCTGCGCTCTATCCCAAACGCACCAATCAGGCCGATGGCGTGGATTTGATCCTCACTTCGGGCAACAATTATTATGGCGAAGGCGTGACACAGCCCGAAGTGGAAGCTTTTTATGCCAATATGAAAGACCCGAACGACAGCACTCCCATTTCGTACGGACTGAACAGCAAACTTGTGAAAGAAAACGGCAAGCTTGTGGAAAAGACATATAAAGTAGGCGGACTTTACACACAAGCCATCGAACGCATCGTGGGCTGGCTCGAAAAGGCAGTGACAGTAGCCGAAAACGATCAGCAAAAGGAAGTGATCAGAAGTTTGATAAGCTTCTACAAAACCGGCGACCTGAACACCTACGATGAGTATTCGATCAAATGGGTGAAGGACCTGGACTCGCAGGTCGACTTCGTGAACGGATTTACCGAAACTTACGGCGACCCGCTGGGCATGAAAGCAAGCTGGGAATCGATCGTTAACTTCAAAAACGTAGAAGCGACAAAACGTACCCAAACCATAAGCACCAACGCGCAATGGTTCGAGGACAACTCGCCTATCGATCCGAAATTCAAAAAAGAAAAAGTAAAAGGCGTTTCGGCCAAGGTGATAACGGCCGCCATCCTTGCCGGCGATTGTTACCCCGCCACTCCTATCGGTGTGAACCTGCCCAATGCCAACTGGATTCGTGCCGAACACGGTTCGAAATCGGTCACCATCGAAAACATCACCGAAGCTTACGATCAGGCTTCGCTGGGCAATGGCTTTGCCGAAGAATTTATGTGGAGCGATACCGAACGCCAGCGTGCCAAGGATTTTGCATCCATCACCAACAACCTGCACACCGACCTTCACGAATGTCTTGGTCATGGTTCAGGCAAACTGCTGCCGGGTGTCGATCCTGATGCGCTGAAAGCCTACGGTTCCACAATAGAAGAAGCACGTGCCGACCTCTTCGGGCTGTATTATATGGCCGATCCGAAGATAGTGGAACTTGGTCTTTTGCCCGATAAAGAAGCTTACAAAGCCGAATATTATCAATTTATAATGAATGGATTGATGACGCAGCTCACCCGCATTCAACCCGGAAAAAACATTGAAGAAGCGCACATGCGCAACCGTCAGTTGATTGCTGCTTGGGTGTACGAGAAAGGAAAAGCCGACAAAGTGATAGAAATGAAAAAGCGCGACGGCGAAACTTTCGTTGTGGTGAACGATTACCAAAAACTACGTGCTTTGTTCGGACAACTCCTGGCCGAAATACAACGCATCCGCTCAACAGGCGATTTCGAAGGTGGTAAAAAACTGGTGGAAGCTTATGCCGTAAAGGTGGATCAAACATTACATGCCGAAGTCCTCGACCGCTACAAAAAGCTGAACCTGGCGCCTTACCGCGGTTTCGTTAATCCGGTTTACAGCTTGGTGAAGGATGCTTCGGGCAAAATTACCGATGTGAAAATAAGCTATGACGAAAACTATGTAGATCAGCACCTGCGTTATTCAAAAGAATATTCTAGTCTGCCAAGCTATAATTAAATCATTTACAATTTATTCATTTACAATTTACAATTTAAGAGGAAGAAGAGGAAGATCAAATCATTTACAATTTATTTATTTACAATTTACAATTTAAGAAAAAGGAAAGGAAGATCAAATCATTTACAATTTATTCATTTACAATTTACAATTTAAGAGGAAGAGGAAGAAGATAAATCAAACGGATACTATTCAACTATTGATTCCATAAATTGTAAATAGTACATATTTAAATTGTAAATACCAACTCAATCATTCAACTACTGATCCCTCTAAATTGTAAATAGTACATATTTAAATTGTAAATAGTAAATACTACTCACCCCCTGAACCAACGGAAAGCTCCGCAGTTCAGGGGGTGAGTTATATTACTCAATTACTTTCGCTCAAAAAATCTTACGGTAGATATGGCAATAAGGCGTACCGTTCTTTTTGTCGTAGTACTCCTGATGATAATCTTCGGCCGGCCAAAAGCGGGGCGCCGCACGTAATTCGGTAGCGGGACTATAGCCTTTATCCTGAAGAATCTTTATGTATTTCTCCACCATTTGTTTTTGTTCCTCGTTTACATAAAACACTACCGATTGGTACTGCGCACCGATATCGGGTCCCTGCCCTCCTACCTGTTCGAAGTCGTGTGTTTCGTAATAAAGCTTCAGGAGTTCTTCGAAATTCGTTTTGCCAGGATCGTACACAATCTCGGCGGTTTCAACATGTCCGGTGTTACCGTCACAAACCTCGCGGTAAGTGGGCTCTTCGGTATGTCCGCCCATATAACCTACAGTAGTTTCCAACACTCCTTTTGCTTTCATAAAATGATATTCGGTGCCCCAGAAGCAACCTGAGGCAAAGTAAGCTTTTTCCATTTTTGTTTTATTTTCGGGTATAAATTTCATCGAAATAGAATTCACACAATGCCGGGTATCTTTCTCTGTAAATCCTTCGCCGGTGAACACATGTCCCAAATGACCTTCGCAGTTACTGCAAACAATCTCGGTGCGACGCCCATCGGCGTCCCTTACACGTTTCACAGCGCCGGGTATTTCGTCGTCGAAACTCGGCCAGCCGCAGTGCGATTCAAATTTATCTTTGGAAGTGTACAAAGGCGCATTGCACTGACGGCACACATAAGTACCGCTGGCTTTGTTGTCGACATATTCGCCTGTAAAAACACGTTCGGTACCCTTGTGAAGAATAACCGCAGCTTCCTCTTTCGTCAATTGATTGTATTTCATTGTTTGAGTATTGGTTTGTTGCGTGCAGGCAGTTTGCGCCAGCAATACCAACAAGCCCGACAATATTAGTTTAATTTTCATTGTTTATTCATCTTGTGGAATAAACGTCTGAATCATTTCCATTGTTCAACAGCGTCAAACAACAAACGCCCCTTTAGCGGAGGCGTTTGACATTATTTAATAAAAGCTTGATTTATCTTATTCTGTTCAGCGATTTTACAAGCGCTTCGTCCTTGCCGATAGCACGTACGGCCATAAAACCAAGGATGATATTGACCAACGGGAAAGCGGTGACGAGTTCGAGGTACCAGTCGGCCTGTAGTTTAACGCCTGCCTGCCAAAGATAGATAAACAACAAGCCATAATATCCGGCCATAAGCACCAGGTTAAATATAAGAAGGCGGATTTGTAACAAACGTTTTTTGAAAAGAAAGATCGTCACAAACGCCAACACAGGAATCAATGCCGAAAGCGCAGTCAGCGCCCACACATTTCCCTGAAAAACATTGCCTGTAGCTTGAATCAGAAAAATACCTTTATAGTTCACAACATATTGAAGGGCCTCTGCGCTGTTGAGTAAACCTGCAAAAGGCATAAACAAGGTAAAAACTGAAAGAATAACTATAAGCAACAAGTATAAAGTTTGTATGCGCTGTATCATTTTATGTAGCGATATTTAAAAATTTACAATCTGACAATGTACAATTTACAATTTAATAAAAAGGAAGACAAACATCCGGTGTCTGTTTCGGGCGCAAAGATAAAAACTTTAGTCTTATAAAGCAAACTTTGCACTCAAAAGCTAAAACGAAGCATCGCACATCCCAATACAGGAAAAAAGCCATCTAAAAGACACAAGCTATCTGTCAATTATTCCAAATGCCGTTCATCTCGGTGAGAATAACCGGCTTTCCATCGGTTACAATAATTGTGTGTTCGTGTTGAGCCATAAACCCGCCTTTATTTCCTACCATGGTCCAACCATCCCTTAAAGTCTCGGCATAAGTTGAAGTTGTTGAAATAAAAGTTTCGATGGCTACAACTGAGTTCTTCCGAAAGCGTGTTGTATTCTGTTTGTCCCTGAAGTTAGGTATTTCGTCCGGCGCTTCATGTAGTTTTCTTCCTATACCATGTCCGGTCAGATTTTTGATTACTTTGTAGCCACGTTTTTTTGCTTCAGTTTCTATCAGCAGTCCAATGTCCAAAATACGTACTCCAGCTTTTATATTGTGAATGGCTTTGTACAAAATATCTTTCGATGCATTCACGAGATTTTGATACTGACAGGTATCGTTCCCCAATACAAAGGAGCCACCGTTATCAGAAAAGAAACCATTGAGTTCGGCCGATACATCTATATTGATTAAATCGCCCTCCTGTAACACTCTAAAGTTCGATGGAATGCCATGACAAAACTCATTGTTGACACTAATGCAGGTCCAACCCGGGAAACCATAGCTAACATAAGGCGCTGACTTTGCGCCAAACTCCTTTAACAGCTTCCCTCCAAACTCATCCAGTTCTTTGGTAGTCATACCTGGTTTTGCATAGTTGCTCATTGCCTTGACTGTGTAAGCAACTGCATGACTTGCATTTTTAATTCCAATTAATTCTTCTTCCTTTGTTATCGACATTGTCTGTATTTCTTATTAATTAAACAACCCATCTACAAGCATGCATGTATTTTACAATTTATTAAAAAGGAGATAAACAGTACATTATTCTCATTACTTATCTGTCAGAGTTTATATTATTTCCCAATCATCGTTATCATTATTACTCCGTTACCAGCTTTCGAGCCATAAATAGAAGCATCGGAGCCGGTAAGAATACTGATCGACTTTACCATACGTGGATCTACATTCCCCAGATTTTCTGCCTTTGTTTCTATCCCATCGATAAGTATCAATGGATCAGTAGAAGCTGTAAATGTACCCAAACCTCTTATTATTATTTTATCGCCCTGTACCTGCACTCCCGGAACCTCGCCCCGAATCAATTCATACACATTTTGATAGGATGCGTATTTATTCTTTTTCCCATCAACGGTAGCAACATTGGTTGCCATGTTGGACTTTTTCGTTGTTCCATAACCGATGTTTACTTCTTCGTTGTCGGTATTTACTTGTTGTGCTGTTCCGCTATGTGCTATTGTATCGTTGAACTGGAAGTTGATGACATCCCGACCATTAATTTCCTCACTCAAAAGTCCGCTCGACAAGGTGATAATTGACAACACTTTGGCAGTTGGTTTTACTTTTATCTTGTAATTTCCGTTTTTGTCGGTAACAACATCAGTACTTTTATTATCTACAAATACCGAGGCGTTCGGCACAGGCTGTTTGGCCATATCGAAAACCTGTCCGGTAATGAAATACTTTTTCCCTGTGTGCTGGGCAAATGAACCAAAGGAGAATGACAAAATGAAAATCGCTAATAGAAATTTGATTGTTCTCATAATTTGCTTTTTGATTTAATTTTAATACCTTGTTCTGTACATTACAATTTATGCTGCGGAATGTATTTTTATTTGCGGATAAAGATAGTTTATTTCCTTTAAAATTTAGCTGCAATTGT
>CAYMHE010000082.1:0-12253 GCA_964390175.1 uncultured Paludibacter sp. | reverse complement strand
GCAATCGAAGGTCAATACAAAGGCAATCGACAGTCAATACAAAGGCTTCTGACGACGTTACAATAGCAATCGAAGGTAGATACAAAGGCCATCGAAGGAGGTTACATACGTCGCTTAACGCGTTACAAAAATCAACTTATCCCGGTTTCAGCAGCCCGGACAAGTTGATTTTATTTTATAGCATCATGACATTCTGCGTTTGTAATCCTCGTAACCAAACTGGCGGATGAGTTTAAATTCATTCTCTTTGGTCCAAATGCCTATGGACGGATGCGAAACGCCATTGAACATAGTAGTTTTTACCATTGTATAGTGGATCATATCTTCGAAAACAACACGATCGCCGATTTTCAGTGCTTCGTCGAACGACCATGACCCGTAGAAATCGCCCGACAAGCAACTGTTGCCTCCCATGCGATAGGTTGGTTTGCCTGCAATTGCATCCGTCGCGCCTACTATGGCCGGTTTGTATGGCATTTCAAGGCAATCGGGCATGTGGCACGAAAACGACACATCGAGCATGGCTGTTTTGATTCCTTTATTCTCAACAATATCCACCACCGAAGCCACCAACACACCTGTTCGCCAAGCAAAAGCACTTCCCGGCTCGAGTATCAATTGCAGGTGAGGGTATTTTGCTTTGAAGTTTTGAAGCAAAGCAATGAGATGTTCTACGTCGTACCCTTCTTTTGTCATTAAATGGCCTCCACCCATATTCAGCCATTTTATCTGCGGAAAAAACTTCCCGAACTTTTGCTCCACTACAGCGAGCGTTCGTTCGAGGTCGAAGGAATTGGATTCGCACAGGGTGTGAAAGTGTAGTCCTTCAATACCTGCAGGAAGTTGATCTCCCAACAAATCGGCCACCACACCCAACCGTGAACCGGGCGCACAAGGATTGTAAAGATCGGTTTCGACATCCGAAAATTCGGGATTGATGCGCAAACCACACGAAACATTGTAGAACTGAGTTTGCGGGTACAAACGCTCGAATTGCGTAAGCGAATTAAAAGTAATATGACTGCTGCATTTTACTATTTCAGGAAACTCACGGTCGGTATAAGCAGGTCCGTAAGTATGCGCAGGGCTTCCCATTTCCTCGAAAGCCAATCGGGCTTCGGCCAACGAACTGGCTGTAGAATACGGAATATATTCGCGCACAATGGGAAAAGCGCTCCACATAGCAAAAGCTTTGAAGGCAAGAATTATTTCCACTCCGGCGCGATCTTTTACCGATTTAATAAGTTCAAGATTGTTGCGAAAGGCCACTTCGTCGAGCACATAGCAGGGCGATTGTATTTTTGAATAGTCCATGTTTTTTGTTTTTGTAAAGAAATTATTCAAGCGCTTTGGCTCCACGTACTTCGGCGGACACTTCGTTGGTCCATCCGGCCTGCTGAAAAACGCCTGTTTGTATTTTTATAAAACGAATATTTTGAAGATGAATGGGATTACCGTTTGCATCCACGGCATTCGAAATGTCCAGTTTGTTGGCGCCCGAAGATTTCTCGAAATCAGTACCGTTTATATTTTCGGCATAGCCCCAAGTAAACTTATCGACTGGCACCGTCCAATACTCAGCTCCATTGACCGGGTTGTTTTCGTAGGAGTCGGGCAAGCGCGTACCTGCAAATGTAATGCTGTCGGTTTTAGTTTCGGACCACCACCATGCAGCCGAAGTGGTTCCGCCAAATCCGGGAACAAGTTCGCCGGTCAAGCCTTCACTGTCGAGCCATTTGACATTGGCACTCCCCGACGGTTTGTAATATCTTAACCAATAATTTCGTTTCGAATTCCCGAACTGATTGCCTTTGAGCTCATACCATATTTCGTTGGGCTTTCCATCCCCGTTTTCATCCGGCATAACATATACAACAGCAGGCTCGGGCGCTGATCCACTCAGTGCATATACCTCGAAATCGAAACCTTCGCGATTGACGATGTCGTGATCGAAACCGGCCGTAATATAACCTCCAAAACCGCCGAGATACAGCCATTTTGAATGTTGAGCCGGATCGCCTTTGAAATACACTACGTCGGTAGCTTTTGCCAGCGGCGCATGTTGCCCCGGCGCATAAACGTATTCGAAAACATCTGTAATATAAACCGAATTCGTCTTTATTTCTTCTGTTTCGTTTTTACAGGCAAGAAATAACAAACCAATCAACAGAATGGAAACAGTTTTCTTTTGAAGTAGCAACATGGCTCAGAACAAATTAGGTTTACGTTTTTTGGCTTCTTCCAAACTCAGCAAGTCAACTTTTTTGGTTTGCTTGTCGCGCAGGGTTTGGTATTCGGCATTAATTTCGGCTACAAAATTATAATGAGCCTTCTCGCTCATCAATTGCGAAACAATGAATGTATTGATAGAAGCATCTTTTACGTACACCACCGGCCCTTTGTAGTTCGGAGCAATTTTTACAGCCGTGTGGATTTTCGAAGTAGTGGCGCCACCAATCAACAAAGGAATTTTCAAACCTGCTTTTTCCATGGCTGCCGCTACCACCGTCATTTCTTCGAGCGATGGTGTAATTAATCCGCTGAGACCTATGATATCTACTTTCTCCCGAATGGCTGTTTCGATAATTTTTTCGGTAGGCGTCATTACACCCAGGTCGATCACTTCGAAATTGTTACATGCCAGCACTACCGCAACAATGTTTTTACCAATATCATGGACATCGCCTTTCACCGTTGCAATCAGGAATTTACCTGCCGACGAACTCTGACCCGGCACTTTTTGCTTTTCTATTTCGGGCTGAAGGATAGCCACTGCTTTTTTCATTGTTCTGGCAGTTTTTACCACCTGAGGCAAAAACATTTTACCTTCGCCAAACAAATCGCCTACTATATTCATGCCGCTCATCAAGGGTTTCTCAATGATTTCGATGGCGGTATCGTATTGCGTCAACGCTTCGGCCAAATCTTCTTCCAGAAAATCGCTGATGCCTTTGATTAAGGCATATTCCAATCGTCCCTGCAAAGGTCGGGTGCGCCATTCGTCTACTTTTTCCACTTTTTCGCCCGAAGCCTGTTGCTTCACTTTTTCGGCGAGTTCAATCATGCGTTCGGTAGCATCGGGTCTGCGGTTGAGCACCACATCTTCTACATGTTCCAACAATTCGGGCTCAATGTCCTGATAAATCTGCAACATACCTGCATTCACAATGCCCATATCCATGCCAGCTTTGATAGCATGATACAGAAAAACGGAATGAATGGCTTCGCGCACTACATTATTTCCACGGAACGAGAACGAAAGATTGCTTACACCGCCGCTTATTTTGGCCAATGGCAGGTGCTGCTTGATCCAACGGGTTGCATTGATAAAATCGACGCCATAGTTATTGTGCTCTTCAATGCCTGTAGCAATCGCCAACACATTGGGATCGAAAATAATATCCTGAGGAGGAAACCCTACTTTATCGACCAACAACTGATAGGCACGGCTGCAAATCTCCGTTTTACGCTGAAAACTATCAGCCTGACCTTTCTCATCGAAAGCCATGACCACAGTAGCAGCACCATAAGCACGAATTTTACGGGCTTTCAGCAGAAAATCTTCTTCTCCTTCTTTTAAACTTATCGAATTTACAATACATTTGCCCTGAACGCATTTCAGTCCGGCTTCAATCACTTCCCATTTTGAGGAGTCGATCATAATCGGCACGCGCGAAATTTCGGGTTCCGAAACCACATAATTCAGAAATGTTACCATCTCCTCTTTGGATTCGAGCATGGCATCATCCATGTTGATATCGATGACCTGCGCTCCATCTTCCACCTGCTTGCGGGCAATGGTAAGGGCTTCTTCATATTTCTTATCGTTGATCAGTCGCAGAAACATCTTTGAACCTGCCACATTACAACGCTCACCAATGTTGACGAATAAGGACCTCTGCCCCGAATTCTCTATGACCTCACCCCCTGCCCCCTCTCCTTGAGGAGAGGGGAGCTGTACCGCTGAAGCAAGAATATTTGTTCGTTTATGTGAAGGCAAATTATCTAATACATCTTTTATCTTTTTAGCAACTATAAATGCATCTTTTAAAACATCTTCGTTTGTATATCTAAATACATGAAATCCATTTGCATTCAAAACCTCTGTTCGGAACTTATCGTGTTCTTTTTGCTCAACAGATTGATGTATTCCTCCATCGACTTCAATTACAACATTTTTTTCGACACAAAAGAAATCAGCTATAAAACCATTAATAATATGTTGTCGGCGAATTTTATATCCGGTTTGCCTATCACGTAAACGTTCCCATAGTTCCTTCTCTGCTTTTGTTGGTTCATGTCGCATCTCTTTTGCTTTTTCAATCAACAAATTCCACGACAAAGGATCAGTAGTAATGTTGGCATGGTCAGTCCCCAATATCCACTCGCCTACCGCCCCCCTCTCCTCAAGGAGAGGGGCCGGGGGTGAGGTTATTTCGAGTAGTTCAAGCCCGCTCAATTCCAGGTTTCGGCTTTGTCCCTTTGGCTTTCTCACTTCCACTCCATTGATCAGCTGCTGATATGCAGCAATATGATCAGGCGTCGTTCCACAACAACCTCCAATGATGTTCACAAGTTTTTCATCGAAGTATTCTTTGATCTGGAGCGCCATTGTTTCGGGAGTTTCGTCGTACTCGCCAAACTGATTGGGCAAACCGGCATTGGGATAAGCGCTGACAAACCAGGATGAATTAGCGCTGAGTTCTTCGAGGTAAGGTTTCAAATCTTTTGCTCCGAAAGAACAATTTAATCCTACCGACAATAAGTTAGCATGCCCAATGGAGGCCAGAAATGCACGAATCGTTTGACCTGACAATGTCCTGCCACTCGTGTCGGCCACAGTAGCCGAAATCATAAGGTCGACACGTTTTCCATATTCACTCATGGCTTCTTCGGCTGCAAAAACAGCGGCTTTTGCGTTTAGCGTATCGAAAATAGTTTCTATCAAAATAGCATCTACTCCTCCTTCAATCAGCGCCAGCATTTGTTCCTTGTACGCCAACACCAAATCATCGAAACTGACAGCACGATAAGCCGGGTTATTTACATCCGGCGACATAGAGGCTGTTTTATTGGTCGGTCCAACAGCTCCGGCCACAAAGCGTGGTTTGGCTGGATTCTCAGCAGTAAACTTGTCGGCAGCCTTACGTGCAAGCCTTACGGCTTCAAGATTGATCTCGCGTACCAATTCGCCCATTCCGTAATCCTCCATCGAAATGCGTTGCGCATTAAACGTATTGGTCTCAATGATATCGGCACCGGCTTCGAGGTAAAGGGAATGAATATTATAAATTATTTCCGGTTGAGTAATCACCAGTAAATCGTTATTTCCCTTTTGTAATATATTGGTGGTGCCAAATCTGGAGCCACGGTAATCAGCCTCAACAAGTTTATGGCGCTGAATCATGGTCCCCATGGCGCCATCAAGAATTAATATGCGATTTTCGAGTTCGTTTCTAAGTTTCATTATTCTTTCTATATTTAAAGTGCAAAGATAATGCTATTTTCATTAAGTCATAATTAATTAGAATTTTATGTATAAAAGCCCGTCAAGAACCAAAGTTATTTTTCAGACTCCGATCCTCATGTTTATTTCTAACACAGGCCTCAATTTAACTCCTCCTTTCGAAGTATTCAAACAAAACTGAATCAATTCGCTCCATTTGTGTGAGTTTACGTTTTTTTCGTTCACTGCATCTGATTTGATAAACAAAGGCAAAGAAACTAAAATTCCATATCTACTGCTGATAGAATGTAAATATATTTCTGTTAATCAACAAATTCTATTGTTCTTAAATGTTTATTCGGTTTGAAAGAACCAATTAGTTTCTATATTGTTTAAATATAGAATATGAATTGTTCCAGGTCAATCGATAGGTTTTGTAACAAAGAAAAACAACTGAAAATAAAATATATATTATAAAAAATAGAACTAAAACTCATCTAACAAACTAAACTAAAAAAAATGAAGAAAAAAAACATTGGCTTAATGACAGTAATTCTTAGCGTTGCCATCATTTTATCGGGTTGCAAATCGCTAAACAATGCCGCTAAAGGCGGATTAATTGGTAGTGGAGCAGGCGCTGCTATAGGCGCAGGCGTTGGCGTATTAATTGGAAAAAGTGGTAAAAGCGCTGCTATAGGTGCAGCCGTGGGAACAGCCGTAGGTGCTACCACCGGAGTTATTATCGGTAAAAAAATGGACAAAGCAGCTGAAGAAGCAGCAAGAATTGAAGGCGCAAGAGTCGACAGTATTACCGACGCCAATAACCTCAAAGCCATTAGAGTTACCTTCGATTCAGGAATTTTATTCAAAACCGGCAAAAGCGACCTGAACGAAAAATCGAAAATAGCACTTGAAAAATTCTCGAAAATTTTATTGAGCAATCCAACAATGGACATTTCGATCATGGGACATACTGACAATACCGGATCTCTGGAAATCAACCGGAAACTATCACAGGATCGTGCACAATCGGTAGCCGATTTTCTGCAGCTGAAAAACGTTCCTTCGGTTCAATTGAAAGAAGTTGTTGGTAAAGATTATTCCATGCCTGTAGGCGACAACAGCACCAAAGCCGGCCGCGAACAAAACCGCCGCGTTGAAGTATACATGTATGCCAGCGAAAAAATGATCAGCGATGCCGAAAAAGAAGCAAAATAATATTCAAAGCACCACATAAAGCAGATATTTAAGAAAGAAAAACAGCCTTCCGTTCTAGAAACGGAAGGCTGTTTGCTTCTATGACGAAGTCGTGTTATTCTAACTCTCAATGGCGTTACAACATCACTTTTATCTGTTTTGTTGTTTTATTACCGTCAACCTGTAAAATGTACAGTCCTTTTTGAGGGAGCTCTATCATCAAGTCTGACGACGAAACCGATTGCTGATAAACAACTCTTCCGAGCACATTATAAATACGAATTTTGTATCCTGCCGGGATTTGTTGTACAAACACCGTTTTACCTGAAACACTATAACTTACATTATCAAGTTCTTTGTTGTCAAGCCCACTGCTTATTAATGTCTGCACAGTAACAGGTTCGCTTTTTAGCGCTGAATTCCCCTGTGGTGTCACTGTGTAATAATAGGTTTTGTTGCTCTGCAAACCTTCCACAGTATAATTAAGCACATTCCCAACCGAAACAGGGAAGCCTGGCACTGAGACAGCTGATTGTACCTCACCTTGTGTCTGCACTTTCACGTAATCGACATAAACGCGTTTACCTGCTGATGCCGAAAGACTTATTTTTGAGCTTGCTGTTGCTGCCGGTAAGTCCACAAGAAAATCCTGATTGCCCGATGCCGTGGTCAGCGTTGCTACAGTTTGTTCATCGAGTGCCACAGTAATTGGGGCGCCGGCATCGTTGGAGTACTGGCGCGCACGAACTGTCAGTTTATTACCTGTAGTCGCTAAATTAATCGCAGGAGTTGTTATTTTACCTGAGTTACTGCCTGAGGCCAAACGAATATTACCCGACACTGCATTATCAGTATAAGGTACCGATGCCCAATTGGCAGGCAAACCATTCTGAAAATCTTCTTCGAGCAAAGTCACAGGCGCAGTAGCACCGTTACTCTCGAGCACAAACACATCTAAAAGATAGCCTGTGGCATTGGCCGATGAAGTCCAAATAGTAGTAAAAGCTCTTTCGGTAATGTTCTCAGCAGGCAAAACAATAAAATCATCCGTCGATTCGCCCGATAAATTAACAACAAATGCCGACATCCCTTCTGATGTTATTGTTAGTGCAGCACCTGCTAGCCCTATTGTTTTTGCATCAAACCGAGCCAAAACATCTGTTCCGGCCTCTGCCTCTGCTTTGCTAACAGTAGTGGCTGATACTGAGAATTTAGCTGCATCAGCTCCGCTTATTGTAAGCGTCAGATCACCTTTTAAATTAACTCCCTTCACCCGAAGCTGGGTTGTTGGCTTCTTCCCAAAAGGAACTTTCCCGAAATCAATTTTTGAACCCGACAAAGGCAACGAAAGGTAAGGATACTCACCGCCAGTAGCCGACCAGGGTTGCCCCTGTTTGTTTCCCCATATAATTAGTAAAGGATTTTCCACGTTTTAACCGACTGATTGATCCTTACCTGCATAAGGTACACGCCTTTATTCAGATTTGTAAGCACCAAATCACCAGCTGTGCTACGGTTGTACATTATTTTTTTACCAAGCATATCGGTAAGCGTTACCTCCACGTTTTCGGGTAAATTCCGAACAACAACTCCTGTTTCGCTTCGTTGCCAAATAATACCGGAGATATTGATATCGGGAGTAGCAGTGCTAACAGGAAGTGTTTTTACTTTTACTTCATTGGATACCGCAGCCGAATTACCCTGTGGAGTAACGGCATAGTAATAAGTAGAGTCACTCTCAAGTCCGCTGACGGAATAGCTCAGCACATTGCCTACCAAACGTGGATAACCCGAAACAGATGTAGGTGTTGACGTGCTACTGGCTGTAGCCAACTTTACATATTCCAGATAAATACGTTTATTGGTCACAGCTGAAAACTCGATTTTTGAAGAAGCTGTTTTTGCAGGTATGTCTACAGTAAATGTTAGGTTTTCTGCTGTAGTTGTAAATGCAGCCACCTGTTCATTGTTTACTTTTACAGTCAGAACCGGATTGGAATCACTTCCGTATTTTTTAGCTTTCACCATCAGATTGGTTGGCTGCGTCATGTTTATAACAGGAGTTGTGATAACACCTGGATTACTTCCGGATGCAAGTTTGATAAATCCGGGTTCGTCAGTTGTACTTGCATATCCCGAACTTGTCCATGAAGCCGCCAAAGGTGAAGAAAACTCTTCTTCAAGCAAAGTTTGTGCAGGAGCAGCAACACTTCCGGTATACGAATACACGTTTAAAGAATAATCATTTGCATCAGCCGAAAGCGTCCAATTGGCAGTGAAGCCGTTTGAAAGAATATTACTAGCGGGCATTGCAAGGAATGCATCGGATGAAGTAGCCTTTAACGCCACCTGCAAAGCCGTAATTCCACCACCTGTAATTGTAAGCGTAGCATTGTGAACACCTACCGTCTGAGCCGAATAATAAATTGTAAGATTATAACCTGCTTCGGCTTGAGCTCTTGTAACCGTATTGGTTGATAAACTAAACAGAGCAGCATTGCCTCCTGTGATTGTAAAATTCAGGTCGCCTGTAAGGTTGGTTCCTGCAATTGGTAGCACAGTAGATGCTGTATTTTGATAGGCAATATCGCCAAAATCGACAACCGTTCCTGAAGCCGGACTTGTAACTGCCGGATAGCTTCCACCTCCGGGCATCCAAGCCTGTCCTTTGTTATTTCCCCATATAAACTCGGCTAATTCAGGATAGTCGATAAAAGGATTACGGTTTTTTTGAAATGCTTCAACCGCATTATTTCTGTCAATTTCCTTTTGCGACACCGGATCCTGACGATGCCATTTCAGAAAAAGAGCCTGACTCCATGCTGTAAACGAAGGATACGTGGTTCCATTAAACGATTCACCTCCAATTGAGGTCATTTTATCTTGGTAACGAGTAGCAAAATAAAAATAGGTTCGGGCAAAATCGCCTTTATACTCATCATCGGGCTCGAAAACTGTCCCTGAGTATCCTGAAAAAGTACTATTTCCCAATCTACCCTTACCGCCTGACAGCGTAGTTCCACCCGAACATTCTCCAAAAGGAAAGTTGCTACGTTGCCCGTTTACTTTTCCATCAGTAGGATATACATGAAAAGCATCGCTCACCATTGGTCTGCTTGAACCAAACCAGCTTTGGGGAATAGAGTGCTCGCGGTTAATACAATCACACACATTTTTGTAGTTACCGCATTGTTCTTTTCCATGCGTCCAGGTACAGGTAGAATACATGTCCCACACTTTGCCTTCGGCTGTATTATCGCTTGTTTTATATACATTCCACAAGCCATCGTAGCCCTGATCCTTATAGCCTGAAGAAATGATTGACGATAACTGAGTTTTGAGGGCGGCTTCCGTTTTACCTTCGGCAGCGCTGTAGTATCCTGCCGAAGCTTGCGCCAGCAACGATACGGTTAGAAAAATATGAAAAGAAAGAAGAAGAAATTTTCTCAAACTGAAAATAATTTGAGATAGAAAAAGTAAATTATCTGTTTATTGTGAATTCTTTATGTATTTGCGCCGTGAGAGTAATAATTCCCTGAAGTGAAAGCAAAAAAAGTTTTCTCATAACCATAGCCGTTAGACAAGAAAAGAGAAACGCTGTTTCGGAGCGGTTTCTCTTTTTTATAAAAAAAGGAAAAAGGATTATTTGTTGATGATAAATTTTTGTATCGTTTTTCTGTTTCCGCTTTGCACCTGAAGAAGGTACATGCCATTGTTGAGCGTGGCAACCGATAAAGCTTCTGAGTTATTTAATGTTTGTTGGAGTAAAAGCTGACCGTTGAGGTTGAAAACCGAACAGGAAATACTTGGCTCGTCGGTACTTATATTTAAAACATCCTTTGCCGGATTAGGCGACAGAGTGAATTCTACTTTCAATTCGTCAATACCCGCAGTTAACGACCATGGTGTACCTTTTTTATTTCCCCAGATATATTCAGCCAATTCGGGATGATCGATAAAAGGATTACGGTTTTTCTGAATGCCATAAACAGCATTGTTGCGGTTAGTTTCCTTTGTGCTTACCGGATCCTGAGCATTCCATTTCAGAAACAGATTTACCGACCATGCACTAAGTGCGGGATATTTATTTCTTGCCAGCTGACTGGAGACCCATGTTACAACGCTATCTTGATAAGCAGTTACCATATAAAAATAGGTACGGGCAAAATCACCTTTATACTCATCAATGGGTTCAAAAACAGTGCCTGTATAACCTGCAAAAGTTGAATTTCCAAGCTTGCTACCGTTACCATAAGTTTTTGTTGGGGATGATGTTTCACCAAACGGATTGTTTCCCCTTTCATTATTCACAAATTTATCGGTAGGATACATATGATAAAGATCTGAATACATTGGATATTTTTTGTTAAACCAGCTATTTGGCATTGAATGTTCTCTATTAAATAACTGACATTCAGAAGTTCCTCCAGAACCTCTATCCTGATGTGTTCCAAAAGTAAATGTGCAGTTCGAATACATGTCCCACACTTTTCCATCTGCCCGCTTATCGGTAATTTCGAAGTCGCCCCATAAATCAGAGTAATCTCTTTGGTAATGCGATCCAACGATTGTAAAAAGTTTAGTTTTAAGTGCCGCTTCGGTGTAGCCTACCGCAGCGTTATAATAATTGGTTGGCTCCGCCCCGAAAACAAGCAAAGGGAAAAGCAGTAGTAATAAGTAAAGTTTCTTCATTCAGTCCTTTTTTTAATGAGGGCTGCAAATGTAAGAAATAAGTTTCGAAAAAACATCGGATTCACAGAACTTTAATACACAATCTGTATAAAAATACTGAAATAGGTATCGAAAAGTTAACTATCCTGCCACTATTTCGGTATCAGGGCTTTAATTTATTCTTATTGTTGGAGTAGATTGTCTATTGTTTCTGTCATGTGAGCGAATTCTTCTTCGTTGTACAGGCGGGTGAGCAACACGATTTTTCCCGTTTTGTCAATAATCACATTGCGGGTAATGCCGGCGTTGCGTTCGGCATAGAGAGCAAAAATATCGGCGCGGGGATCCAGGCCTATTGGATACGAAATTTGAGTGCTTTGTACGAATTTAAGAACCGTTTCGAGCGGTTCGTCGCGATCGATGGCCAGCAACGCAAAGTTTGGATTGGCTTTGTGCTTCTGCCAGATATCACGTTCGATAAACGGCATTTCCTTGCGACAAACACCGCACCAGCTGGCCGTAAACTGCAACATCACGACTTTACCTTTCAGATCTGAAAGCTTCACCGTTTTTCCATCAGTCAGTTTCATGCTGAAATCGGGAGCTGTGTCGCCCGTTTTTACCAGATACCCACGATTGACGGCAGCCTGCGAAAAGGCAAAGGCCGATAATAATACTGCTGCAAGTAGGAGGATTTGTTTTTTCATGTGTGCTAAAATTATTTTTGGCCAAAATTACAGAAAACATTTTGAATTATATACATTCTTAAAGCCCCTTTAGGGGTTTGGGGCTTTTTATAAATAAAACAGCGATTCTTCACAGAGTCGCTGTTTCGTGCTTATTTATTTCGAAAATCTAAAAAAATAGCTTATTGAGCTATAAACTTTTTCAACGAATTACTTTGCTTCCTTCGTTGGTGGTAATGCGTATAATCAGCAT
>CAYMHE010000081.1:0-12339 GCA_964390175.1 uncultured Paludibacter sp. | reverse complement strand
CAATGCACTGCTCGGCTAACGTAGGTGCTGAAGGTGACGTAGCTATTTTCTTCGGACTTTCAGGAACTGGCAAAACTACTCTTTCAGCTGACCCAAAACGTTACCTGATTGGTGATGACGAACATGGTTGGGATGATCATGGCGTATTCAACTACGAAGGTGGTTGCTATGCAAAAGTTATTGATCTTGAAAAAGACAAAGAACCAGATATTTGGAGAGCTATCCGTCGTGATGCTTTGTTGGAAAACGTGACTGTAGGTGCTGATGGTACCCCTGATTATACAGCTGCTGCTTCAAAAACAGAAAACACCCGTGTTTCTTATCCAATCTACCACATCAACAAAATCGTTGCTCCTTCACGTGCAGGACACGCTAAGAAAATTATTTACCTGTCGGCTGATGCATTTGGTGTATTGCCTCCGGTATCTATTTTGGACGAAAAATCAGCTCAATATCACTTCCTCTCAGGCTTTACTTCAAAATTAGCCGGAACAGAACGTGGTATCACTGAACCGGTTCCTTCTTTCTCTCCAGCATTTGGTGAAGCTTTCTTGACTTTGCACCCAACAATGTATGCTAAGACATTGATTGGCAAAGCTAAAGAACACAACGCTAAAGTTTACCTGGTAAACACTGGATGGAACGGAACAGGAAAACGTATTTCGTTGAAAAACACCCGTGCTATCATTGATGCTATCATCGATGGTTCAATCGAAAGTGCACCAACAGTACACATTCCAATTTTGAATCTTGTTGCTCCAACAGCTTTGAATAATGTTGATTCAAACATTCTGGACCCACGTGATACTTATGCAGATGTTGCAGAATGGGAAACTAAAGCTAAATCGCTTGCAGCTAAATACATCAAGAACTTTGAACAATATTGTGACAACGACGATGCAAAAGCATTGATTCCTTCAGGACCACAATTGTAAGAAGACAAAAGAACCAAGACATAAGATTTTAGACTTGGTTTGAAATAAACAGAACGAGCTGTTCGATAATATCGGACAGCTCGTTTTTTTTTACAGGGATAACATTAAACGGAGTTAGTGGCTACTAATTTTATTTAGTTCGGGATTCATCTCAAATTCGGCGATCGCTTTGCGCCATTCATCTGCAATGGGACGTGTGGTTTTTGTTTTAGCATCGAAGCAGACCATTACAGTATTACAAATACATTTTATTTCGTTGGTATCAAGATCGACAAGGTGCTGCAACAATTTAAAACTTTTATTGCCTATTTCAACTACAGCTGTTTGTACCGCCACATTTTCGCCCGGATATACCGGTAGCAAAAAACTTACTTCGATGTGCCCGATGACCACCCCAACCTCTTTAGCTACTTCCAGTTTAGAAAAAATATCGGCAAAATAAGAAGTTTTACCTAAGTCGTAGAACGAAAAATAAACAGAATTGTTGACATGCCCTAATGCATCGAAATCGTTAAACCGCAGCTGAATGGGTGTAATGTGTTTGAAATTAATTTTATCCATTTTGAGTTTTTCAAATTTAGCACAAAGATACATATTCATTTTTTTGAACCTTCTCTTTTTATAGCTAAAATCAATCTGCTATTTTTAGTTTTGCGTATTTTTGCCAAAGACAAACAGAATTTCTTTTTCAGAATTTATAATTGATACCGCCATTAAAATTGAAACCCGGCATCGGATAACCGTAATTGATCTCATAAGTTTGGTTTAATAAATTATTCTCAACAATAAATAATTGCAGATTTTTAACAGGGCTACAGGTTAGGCGAGCATTCAGGAGTAGATAATCACCCTGAATAACCCTGGGCACAACAGAAGTATAAAGCCTTTCGATATACTGAGCATTCATACTGACATTCCAGATTTGATGAGTTAAATGAATCCCAAGATTTAATTGTTGACGCGGAGCCGCCAAAACAGCAGTCGACAAATCAAGGTAGCTATAATTAGCATGAAGCATTATGTTTTTATCCACATTCAATCGGGCCGAAAATTCAACACCCTGGTTGTTAAATGTCCCCACATTCTGGCGTTTTGCATTTGGGTACTGACCCACCACCTGAATTATATTATTTCCCTTCACTTTATAAGCCGTTAGTTCAATATTTAATCGGCGGTTCAGGAAAGTCTGTAGCCAACTTAATTCGTAATTCATCATTCTCTCCGGTAATAAATCAGCATTTGGAGCATAAAGATAAAGCTCCATTACCGTCGGATTACGAAATCCTTTAGATGCATTGAATTTGAATGTTGTGTTTTCCGTTGGATAGTATGAAATCCCTCCCATGGGCACCAACTCTTTGCCATATCCTGAATTATTCTCCAGACGCAACCCAGCACTAAGCGTAAGCCTTTCGAGCATAGTTTGTTGCGCATAAACATACACAGCCAGTTCATTGACTGTTAGCAGTGAATCTTTATATTTTGTCTGATTTACAATGCCACCATACTGCTTAAAATCAACACCACCTGTAACCAATGTACCTGTGGCAAATTTGTAGGTTTGATACAACATAGCGCCACTGTTACGATCGGTTGAATGGAATCCGTCAGAAAGTGCGTGTTCACCAAAATTTCGATACACTTTTAGCGCACCTTGCAGATTATCAAATTTATTCTCGAGTGTAGCCGATGCTTTTCCTCTTAAAATATCGATATTAAATGCTGCCGGTTTATGAATCGGCCCGTTATCGTTGGCATTGAATTTGGCAATATTGGCATCGATGGTAAGATGAAGATGCTCATCAAAAGTATAACCTGCTTTTACAAGTCCATTAGTAATCGAAAAATCGGTATTGGCACGAGTTCCATCGGTGTAGTCGTGATTGGCCGAAGCTAAAATACTGACTTTGTTTTTCTTATAACCAATAGCGCCATAGTATTTTTGTGTATTGTACATACCGTATGCACCTCCAACACTTCCACTGATACCTTCTTTCTCATTTTTCCGTGTAATGATGTTGATAACACCGCCCATGGCGTTCGAACCATACAAAAAAGACCCCGGTCCACGAATAATTTCTACTTTTGCTACATCCGAAGCCACATAAGCATCCGGGAGCGGATGACCAAAAATGCCCTGATATTGAGGATGACCATCAATCAGAACCAAAACTTCGGTATTCGGCGAACCTCCAATTCCACGCAGTGTCATTCCTCCAGAACCTCCAGTTGAGACTCCAAAGCCCAGGATATTACGTTGTGTTACAAAAATACCCGGAGCATAATTGTTTAATGCTGTAAGTATATTTATCTGTCCTGAATTTTCAATTTCCTGTTTTGATATTTGAGAAACCGAAAGTGGCACCACTTTTCTGGAAATCTCTACTTTAGAACCTGTAACAACGACTTCATCTAACTGTACGGAGTCTTTTGTTGTTGTTTGTGCCGACAGTTGTATCCCCATTATAACCATTGCCAACAGAAATTGAATTTTCTTCATTTTATCTTATTATTTGGTGTTATTATTTATATTTTTCGTGTTACTTATAAAGCAAAAAAAATTAATCTACTTTGCTCATTATCAACTTACCGTGTTCTATTCCTTTTACACCAATTAATTTATCGGCAAAATCAGTCAGTCGATTCGATTGACCTTTCACCGCCACAACTTCAAGAATTTTATCGGCTGTGATATAAAAACTCTGAGTAGAAAGAATTAGCTCAGTCTCATTCTTTTTTATTTCGGCCAGTCGTGCTGCAATATCCGTTTTATGAAAATGATACCTGAGAATAATAGCTCCAGCAACAATATTATTGCATTTCCATTTCTTTTCCACCAAATTTTTTTCGATAAGTTGACGTATGGCTTGCGATCTGTTCGGGAATTTATTCTCCAGAACATAAGCATCCAGGGCTTCCAACAAATCGTTTTCGAGCGATACTCCGAAACGCGCTACAGGCATAGTTTTAGTTTTAAAAAAAATTTGACTTTGCAAATATAAGGGATTTTCTCACAAACTCAACCCGATTCTACTCATAATCATAAAAAACACTAAACACATCATAGTTTTGATATACATATAATTAGCTCACATTAACGCATTATTATAGCTTTCCGAAAACCGTTTTTTCAAATTTTGTCCTGAATATTTTTGTGGATTTAAAATCAATTATTACCTTTGCAACATCGTTTCATTTGAATAAACATTACAAATACAATGAATGCAACTGACGTTTTAAAACATCACAATATAAAAAAAACAGCAGGAAGAATAGCCATTATCAAGGCTTTACAAGATAAATGTTGTCCGCTTTCTGAAAATGAAATTAAGGAGCTAATGCTCGAATCGTATGACCGAATTACCTTTTACCGCAATATCCACACCTTATCGGCGGCAGGAATTATTCATAAAATTGTTGTGGACAACACACTGATTCGCTACGGTTTAAACTGCTGCGAAAGCGCACACGACCACAATGTACATAAAAACAACCATGCTCATTTTTATTGCGAAAAATGTCAGTCGGTAGTGTGTTTACAGGAAATAAAAATTCCTGAATTTTGCTTGCCCGAAGGTTTTGTGTCGGCCGATAGCGACATCATCATTAAAGGAAAATGCGAAAAATGCAATCATTGACAATCAAAATTTTATTTGTTTTTTTCGTTTCTATAGTTCCTACCACCAAAGCTGCAACCCAAACAACTTATAAACTTTCGGGTTTGGTTACCGATGAGTTCAATCATCCACTTGCGGGTGCCACAGTGCAGTTTATGAATACACAGAAAGGTACAAGTACCGACCGACATGGCGCTTTCAGCTTTTACGATTTAGAAAAAAACACCTATGTAATCAAATGCTCTTTTTTGGGTTACAGTACCGTTGTGGATACAATTGATCTGAATTCGGACAAAGAAATCCACATTAAATTACATCCAGAAAACAAGCAGCTGGACGAACTAATGGTGACTGCCAATCAGCAAAACAGCCACAGGGCAGATAATACTTTGTCGCTCGAAGTGGCAGATAAGGCATTTTTACAGAAAAACACAGCAGGAAGTCTGATGCAAAACCTGAGTCGCTTGCCAGGCGTAAGCTCTATGGACATTGGCTCAGGCCAGTCGAAACCTGTAATTCGCGGACTTGGCTTTAACCGTGTGGCGGTAGCCGAAAATGGCATCAAACACGAAGCTCAGGAATGGGGTGCCGATCATGGACTGGAAATTGATCAGTTTTCGGTAGAACGCGTGGAGGTGATAAAAGGCCCGGCTTCACTTATGTACGGAGCAAATGCTATTGGAGGTGTGATTGATTTGAAACAAATTGCAACTCCTATTCGAAACAGCTCGGGCGGCGATGTGTTGCTTCACGGACAAACCAATAATCAATTGCTTGGCGCTTCGGCGAAATTTCATAAACGATTCAATCATTTTTACCTGAAAGTAAACGGTTCCTATTCCGATTATTCCGACTACCGAATTCCAACAGATAGCATCACCTACATGACGTATAATATTAAGCTAAAAAATAACAGATTACGCAATACTGCCGGTCGCGATCGTAGTGGTAATGTTACTTTAGGTTATCTGAACGATGTGTTTTCTACCCATTTAAGTGTTTCGGATAATTTTTCGAAAAGTGGTTTTTTTGCCAATGCTCACGGACTCGAAATCAGAAACTCGCAGATAGACTATGATGCGTCGACACGAGATATTGATTTGCCTTCGCAACAGGTAAATCATTTTAAAATATTGAGCAATAGCATTTTGATGATAAAAGATTATAAACTGAACATTGACCTTGGCTTCCAGAAGAATTATCGACAGGAATTTTCGGAACGCGTGGGGCATGGTTATATGCCGCTTCCGCCCGATTCGCTTGAACGTTTGTACAACAAAAACACCTATACGGCAAATCTGAAACTTGAGATTCCTAAACATAATATTCATCAGCTTGCACTGGGAATTAACGCCGATTATCAGGAAAATACGTCGGGAGGTTGGGGTTTTATGTTACCGAATTTCAACGCTGCGAATGCCGGAGCGTTTGTGTACGATAATATTCAGCTTAACGAAAAATGGCTGTTAAATGCCGGCATTCGTTACGATCTTGGTTCTTTACAAACCGAAGCCTATTACGATTGGTACAAAACACCTCAGGCTGATGGTAGCCTTGCTTATATGCAGCGCGCTTCGGCACTGATGCGAGGTTATGGAAATCTGAGCTGGGGAGCGGGACTGAGCCAAAAAACAAAAATCAGTACGCTGAAAATAAATGTCGGCAAGAGTTTTCGTATGCCTACAGCTAAAGAAACAGCTTCGAATGGTATTAATTATCATATGTACCGATTCGAAAAGGGAGATTCTACACTTAAGGCGGAGGAATCCTATCAGCTTGACTTTGCATATGAACTTACAAAAAGTAAATGGCAACTCGGAATTAGTCCTTTTGTAAATTATTTTCCGAATTATATTTACCTGAACCCCACAGCATCATATTACGAAGCGCAACAGATTTATTTTTACAGTCAGAGTGCTGTTTTCAGAACAGGAGGCGAAATAGCTGTACGTTACGATGTTACAAAAAAAATGCAGGTTTCGCTTGATGCCGAATATATTTACTCGCTTCAGTTGAGTGGTTTAAAAAAAGGCTACACACTGCCATTTTCGCCACCGTTGAATGCAAATATAGAGATAAGCTACAAACCTGAACCTAGAGGTGTTTTCAGCAATACAGAAATAGGAGCTTTACTGAAACTTACTGCTGCTCAAAATAGTATCGTTCCACCCGAAAAGAAAACACCCGGATTTGCCATTTGGAATCTTTCTGCAGCCACCGAAGTATTGATTGGAAAACAAGCATTAAAATTCAATATGCAGTTAAACAATATATTAAACACGAGATATTATGATCATACAAGCTTTTACCGGCTGATTGAAGTACCCGGACAGGGACGCAATTTAGTTATGACAATACAAATACCTTTTCTTTAAATAATTTCAAACATAAACATCAAAACAAATCAGAAAATGAAACATTTAGTTCAATCAATGGCTTTAGCAGCCTTTCTATCAGTAGGACTTATTTCGTGTGAAGATAATGAAACTCCTCAAATTACGATACACGAATTGGGATACGAAAACACAAAGACGGTAATTGTCGGAAGCGAATTGCATGTTGATGCTGAGATTCTCGCACCGCAAAAAACTGCAAACATTCAACTAATTATCCACAGCGAAAACGGACATGCCGATGCGACAGCACAATTGTCAACTATGAACATTGGGACATGGGAGGTTGACTCCATTTACACCAAAGGTTATGCAGGTGTAAAAAACACTGACTTTCATGAACATATTGATGTACCTGCAAGTGCAGCTTTGGGACACTACCATGTACACATTAAAGTCACCGATATGGCAGGAAACCAAACAATAAAGGAAGACGAAATAGAAGTTCTGGCAGCGAAGTAATTTATGAAAAAAACAATCAGACATTCCGCTGTATTGCTGTTGGTTATTTTATCGTCTTGTGGCGATTTGGTAAAAGATGAACAGACTCCGGCAATTGATATAACTGCAACAGATGCATTTCCCAAAAACTGTGTAACCGTTTATCGTGGCGAATCATTCGATTTTAAAATCCGCCTAAGCGACAATATGGAACTCGGGTCATTTAGTGTGCAAATGCACCATAATTTCGATCACCATACGCACAGCACTTCGGCCACACAATGCGACATGGATCCTGTAAAGAATGCCGTAAACCCGCTACTGTATATCGACGAATATCCTATCCCTGAAAAGCTGACTGAATATGTGGCAAGGGGTACTATTTCGATTCCGGCCAATGTGGATACAGGCGATTATCATTTTACGATACGCGTGACCGATGCTGCCGGTTGGCAAAGTTTCGAGGGAATAAGTGTAAAAATAGGTGATAGATAATGAAAAAAGTGCCTGAAACTGTAAATCAGGACTTTTTTATTTTTGTTAATTCGCTTGTTTATTGTATTTTAAATTAAGAATCGGTGACTCTCCGAAGCTTTGACTTTAACACAAAAACAAAACAGTTTTAATAATTTATAACAAATAAACATCCGAATCCTCCTCTTATTCATCGAAGAAAAACTCATTTTTCTTGAATTTCTGTTTAAAATATAAATCAACAGAAAAAACACGCAAACTAATCACGACTTTCAAGTCTTAGTTGTTGGTTTGGTTTTTCTAGCAAAGTGTAATTTATTCAATAATTGAACTATATAATTACTATAAATTTGTAAAGAGTTTAAGTTCTTTCGACAGCATCTCATCTACATTCCCTTATTATAGAAAAATTTCCGTAACTCGCAATACCTGAAAATGAGAATAAAAGCAGTACTTTTGCAGCCGAAAATAGCAATTATATGTTATATAACATAAAATAGCAAAGCATTACTTTTGTATTCAATATTTTATAATATAAAATCAGTTTTAGTTTTTATGGGTACATTTAATTCCGGAAGATGGCAGGAACACATTGATGTTCGTGATTTTGTGTCGAAAAACATTAGTCCTTACGATGGCGACAGTTCATTTCTTTGTGGTCCATCGGCCACGACCAAAAAACTGTGGCAAATATGTCTTGATGCTATCAAAGAAGAGCGCGAAAACAATGGCGTGCGTGCTATCGACAATCAGTTGGTTTCGACTGTAACATCGCACGGTCCCGGTTATATCGACCGCGAAAACGAAATTATTGTTGGTCTGCAAACCGACATGTTGCTCAAACGTGCGATGAAACCTTATGGTGGCATTGCAGTAGTTGAAAAAGCATGTTCGGAAAACGGTGTGGAAATTTCACCTATCGTAAAAGAAATTTTTACCAAATACGCCAAAACGCACAACGATGGTGTGTTTGATGTGTACAACAACGAAATCAGAACATTCCGTTCGTTGGGTATTCTTACCGGTTTGCCCGACAACTATGCCCGTGGCCGTATTATCGGTGATTACCGTCGTCTGGCACTATACGGAACTACCCGCCTGATCGAAGGCAAAAAAGCTGACCTTCAGTCGCTCACCGGTCCTATGACCGACGATCGCATTCGCCTGCGCGAAGAAGTGGCCGAACAGCTGAAAGCACTGAAAGAAATTGAAGTTCTCGGACAAATTTACGGTTTCGACCTGACCCGTCCAGCTGCATCGGCTCGCGAGGCTGTTCAGTGGGTTTATCTGGCTTATCTGGCTGCTGTGAAAGAGCAGGATGGTGCAGCCATGTCGCTCGGAAACGTATCTTCATTCCTCGATATTTATATTGAACGCGATATTGCCGAAGGAAAAATTACCGAAGAATATGCACAGGAACTTGTGGATCAGTTTGTAATGAAACTGCGTATGGTGCGTCACCTTCGTATGGAAGCTTACAACGAAATTTTCGCAGGCGACCCAACCTGGGTAACCGAATCGATTGCCGGAACAATGGCCGATGGTCGTCACAAAGTGACAAAAACATCGTACCGCTTCCTGCAGACACTTTACAACCTCGGTCCATCGCCCGAACCAAACATGACTGTACTTTGGTCGCCACGTTTGCCCGAAGCATTTAAAGAATTCTGTGCAAAAGTGTCTATCGATACTTCTTCTATTCAGTACGAAAACGATGATTTGATGCAGAGCAGCCGTTGCAGCGACGACTACGGAATTGCATGTTGCGTATCGTATCAGGAAATCGGAAAACAGATTCAGTTCTTCGGAGCACGTTGTAACCTTGCCAAAACATTGCTTCTGGCACTGAACGAAGGTCGTTGCGAAATCAGCGGAAAACAGGTGATCAATGGCATTCCTGCACTGAAATCGGATGTGCTCGACCTCGATGAGGTAATGGAAAACTTCAAACTGGCTATGCAGGAAGTTTCCCGCGTATATGCCGATTCGATGAACATTATCCACTACATGCACGATAAGTATTACTACGAAAAAGCCCAAATGTCGCTTATCGACACCAATCCACGCATCAATCTTGCGTATGGTGCTGCCGGTTTGAGCATTGTGGCCGACTCGCTTTCGGCTATCAAATATGCCAAAGTAACTGTAGTGCGCGACGAAAACGGTTTGTCGAAAGACTTCAAAATTGAAGGAGAGTTTCCTTATTATGGAAATGATGACGACCGTGTGGATGTGTTTGCACAGGAAATTCCGATTTATTTCAACTCATTGCTGAAGGAACTTCCAACCTATAAAAATGCTGAGCCTACGTTGAGCATTCTTACCATTACCTCTAACGTGGTTTATGGTAACAAAACAGGTGCTACTCCTGATGGTCGTGCCAAAGGTGTTCCGTTTGCGCCGGGTGCAAACCCAATGCACGGACGCGACTCGCACGGTGCACTTGCTTCGCTGAGCTCGGTTTCGAAACTCGACTACGAACACTCGATGGACGGAATTTCGAACACATTCTCTATTGTGCCAAAAACCTTAGGACCAACCGACGAACAGCGTCGTGAGAATATGGTGAGCATTATGGATGGATATTTCTCGAAAAATGCCCATCACCTGAATGTGAACGTGCTCAACCGCGAAATGCTCGAAGATGCCATGGAGCATCCCGAAGAATATCCACAGCTTACTATCCGCGTGTCGGGTTATGCGGTGAATTTTGTTCGTCTTACACGTGCACAGCAACAAGAAGTGATTGCACGAAGCTTCCACGAAGCAATGTAATGATTTACTTACCAATAAAACTATAAAAATTATCAGAAGTAACCGGCTGCATTTTTCAGCTGGTTACTTCTTTGCTTATCACAAATGATTAAACTGCATTCGGTTGAATCGCTCGGTACCTTCGATGGGCCGGGTGTACGTATGGTACTTTTTACACAGGGCTGCAATTTCAAATGTAAGTATTGTGCCAATCCCGATACTATCGATTTGAATGGAGAAGCCAGACTGTTTAGCTACGAAGAGTTAATGAAACTGGCCCGCAGTCAGCGTCCTTTTTTCGGGAAACGTGGTGGAATTACCGTGTCGGGCGGCGAGCCTCTTTTGCAGGCCAAAGCGTTGATTCCCTTTTTTAAAATGCTGAAAGAAGAAGGTTTTAATACCTGTATTGATACCAACGGAAGCATTCTGAACGAGTCGGTAAAAGAGCTAATTCAATATACCGACCTTGTATTGCTCGATGTAAAAGAATTTAATGAAGAAGCGCACCGTCAACTTATCGGAGCTTCGAACAAGGCTACGCTGCGAATGGCAGAATACCTGCACAGCATAAATCAGCCCGTTTGGCTGCGTTATGTGCTTGTACCGGGATATTCGGATAATTTGGAGCATTTACACGATCTGGGGCGATTTCTGCAGCCTATGCAGAATATCGAAAAACTCGAAATTCAACCCTATCATAAACTTGGTGCGCATAAATATGAGGCATTGGGCTGGAATTACGAACTCGAAGGTGTGGAGCAAAACACTACCGAGCAACTTCGTGTGGCCAAAGAGATTTTTAGTTTGTATGTTAATGAAGTGATTGTCAATTAAGGTATGAATTATTACACACCCAAACAAATAGTGGAAACGGTGAGCAGTGTAGCTGCAAGCAAGGCTTCTACTTCGACACCCAAAACGCTTGTGCTGGCTTTTCTGGCCGGTGCTTATATTGCCATCGGAGGTTTGTTGGCAGTGATCATCGGAGGCGGAATTCCGGGCATTGCAGCCGAAAATCCCGGCATACAGAAATTCCTTATGGGAGCTGCTTTTCCCATTGGACTTATGCTTTGTACACTGGCAGGAGCCGATTTATTTACCGGAAATACAGCTTATTTTATTCCTCCTGTAATGGATAAAAAGCTTAGTGTTACAGCGCTTCTGCGCAACTGGACGCTGGTTTATTTCGGAAATTTCGTTGGTGCATTATTTGTAGCTTATTTTATGGTGGCGCTGACGGGTGTTTTTGCCAAATCGCCCTGGCTCGAAAGTATTTACAGCATTGCCGAGCTTAAAACTTCAGCACCGTTTTACAAGGTTTTGCTCAAGGGCGTAGGCGCTAACTGGCTGGTGGCTCTGGCTATGTGGATGGCTTATTCGGCCAAAGATACTACGGGGAAAATGCTCGGTATATGGTTTCCTGTGATGGCTTTTGTGGCCATTGGTTACGAGCACAGCATTGCCAATATGTTTTTTATTCCTGCTGCTATTTTCAACGGAGCTCCGGTAAGCTGGGGCGAATTTATATTCAACAACCTGATTCCGGCCACGCTCGGAAATATCCTCGGAGGTTCGGTACTTGTAGGTTTCCTTTACTGGTACGTGTACAGAGATTGATTTAAAGACAAAAAACGCTTGTTAATCCATTGATCAACAAGCATTGTTTTTGTTTTTGTGGAGCTGGAGGGAGTCGAACCCTCGTCCAAACAAGGAAATAATAAGCTT
>CAYMHE010000080.1:0-12927 GCA_964390175.1 uncultured Paludibacter sp. | reverse complement strand
CTGCCACCCCAAATTTTACTTTATGTTCTGCTAAGAGGCACAAGTCAGAAATCAATCATTCATTGCAGGTTCATTTTGCAGGTGAAAAAGGTGATAAGTTCAACATAATTTCCGTACAAATTTCTGTGGCGGTAGGGTAGGAGAGAGGCAATGATAGAAGGTTAGGTTGAATGTAAGCTTCAAAAATTGAAATAAGCGCTGGAAAACAGAAGCAGAAGTTGTAATTTTATGCAAAAAACTGTATGAATTTGCAATAAAACAGGTCGGGAAAAGAGGAAAAACATACAAAACTGCGAAAATTCAATATTGAACTGTCGCAGTGTTGATACGTTCTCTTAGAAATCTATATTGAACTGCATATAAAACGGACACGTTCTCTTCGAGATCTATATTGAACTGCCACAGTACGGATACGTTTTCGTCCAAAAGAATATTGAACTATACGCAGAACAGATAGGTTTTCGTTCAAAAGAATATTGAACTGTCGCAGTACTGATACGTTCTCTTCAAGTACAATATTGAATTATTGCGGTATTGACAGGTATTTTGACGTAATCAATATTAAATTGTATGAAAACAATATTGAAAAACGAGGGTGTTGATCCGTACTGTAGCTGTTCAGTATTTTATAAATGCTGTTCAATCAGTCTTTTGGCTTGTTTTTGATTGAAAAAGCGCTGATCGGGTAAAAACATCAGGCTTTTGACTTGTTCTGTCGGCAATGTCAAAGAAAAGGACTTAGTGCGGATTTGAATATTTATTCAGAAGAATACGAACGAAAAAAATGGTAGTTTTTATAGGCATATTATTTTATAAGACGCCTGTTTCTTTTTCACCCGGCAAAGTCTTCCTTTTAAAAAACGAAGTTCTGCTTTTTAGCAATAGATTGTATAGAGTGTTCAAAATTCCCGAAAATCCTCCTTCTCCCCGCTGTATCAATAATAACAACAGGGTAGTATTGGAGCAATAGCAAGCGGGATCTGAAAAATGATAAAATAAACAACAATTGAAAGACTTCTTGTGCTTGAAAATCAGATTGATAACTGAGAGCAGGTAAAGCTCCGGTATCCAATCTTTCAATCGTTGAATAACACCTTACAATACCAAAGTAGCCGATTTTTTACCAAATTCGTTACAACGGGTAGTTACTTCAATTTTAGTGCCTTTGGCCAGACCGGGCAATGCAACTTCTACAACTTCGGATTGCAATGACGATTGCTTTTGGGGCTTAATGGTTTTTATTTCTTTGCCATTGGCCTTGATTGTGATCAGGTCGATGTAATGCGTTGTAACATCTCGTACTTTATGGATGGCCTCAATTTTAAGATTACCATTCTCATAAGCTAAATTTACTTTTTTAGCAGGATCGGCTTTCGCTACAAAACTTATTGCTACAACAGCAATAATTGTTAATAATACCTTTTTCATATTGTTTCTAATTAAGTGAAAAAATAAAAATAAATCATGACTACAGCATGTATCATTACGAATATAAAAGCTGTAATGCTTAGTTTTTTATGTAAATGTAATTTTGGTTTGGGTTTAATTACCCTTAAGCCCGTCAATAATGAAATGATTAAAATCACAAATCCGGCCAAACTCAGGTAAATTGCCACATCCCAAAGAATTTGAAGAAAATCCATAGCGTATTTTATTTAAAGTTTAATAACCACTGTTGCCACAAATAAGCTCGAAAACGCTGTGATGGCTGCAATTCGGTGATAAGGAACTAAGGATGAATTGTTTTCTAACATTCCTGAAAGTATATTGGTGGCTAACATGCTTGTTACATGAACGATTGCTAAAGTCCGGTGTATATTTAGCTTTGTAAATCCCGTTGTTCTGTTTCGCATCGGAGGAGGCGAAAACAAGGCAAATGCCAAACTGCCAAAATAAGTAAAGTTGGTAACACCGGTAAATGTCTCGTGTAGGTCTTTTGCCTTTTCGTTACCTTTCGAACTCATTTGTCCGGTAATTCCGGAACCTATCATACCGGCAAGCGATACATACCCGGCAATTCGGTGTATCTGATTCATCTTGTCGCGAATTTCCATTTCGCGGTCTCTTGCCTCCATGCTCAACTTGAAACCATCAAAATTACGCATCAAACCATTTTCGCCCCATAGCCATCGCTGTGTAAATAAGTAGTGCGAAGGCAAAAGAGCCTGTTCGCTTGAATCAGTTTTTTCGGCTTCTACAAGAACTAAAGTGTCTGAATCCTTCTGTTGGAGGTTGATTTCTTCAGTAATAATAATGCTGTCTGTTTGTACAATTAATGAGTCCTCTGCATGAACTTGTAGTACAAAAATGAATAAACAAAAAAACACAAATCGTTTTTTCATTAGGAGGTAGTATTGTTGTATGTTTAAAAGTAATATTGACTATCACAAAACGCCACAAAAGTAATCATGTTTTTTTTATTTCATGTATATCTTACAAATAATAATATTGAAATTTTTATGTATGAAATATAAAGTTCATTCATACAGTTGAATACATTGCGCTCATTTCGGGTTTTCAACTTCTCAATTCATTAATTTCTCAAGCATCTTCTGAAGCTGAAACCCGAAATTCAGCACCCGAAAGCTACCAAGGAATATTGTCAGTGAGTTTGTATTCAACCCTACCGTTCAACCCATCATAACCCGAAGGGCCATCCATACCGTTCATTCCCTGTGAGCCATTTCTGCCCGAAGGACGACCGCTTCCGCCGCTTCCTCCGCTACCGCCATTTCCACCATCGCCACCATCACCTCCGTAGCCACCAGATGTATCTATTTTTATTAAATCCAAATACCGGTTGGCTGCAGGAGTGTAATACACAATTATATATCCTCCTTCGCCACCATTACCTCCGACACCGCCATACCCACCGGGGCCGCCATGTCCACCATCACCACCGGGTCTTTGTTTCGTTATCTGTTTTGTAATTTCCTCTTTGATTTCCCTGCCTGCTGTATCTTTCTTTATTATCGTTTCCTTGATGTATTCGGTGTAAAATTCACCTGTCGTTCCATTTCCTCCATTTCCTCCACGGCCACCGTCGCCACCCGATCCTCCCCGGCCGCCCGTTGCGTTGATAAAAAGACTTCCACCTTGTGGATGAATTAAATAGTGCAACTGTTTTCTTGTACTTACATTTTCGACAAACACCTTTATAAGATCACTTTTTACAATAGAATCGTAGTAAACATCTACAAAAACATCAATGTCGTCGCCATTGTAACCATCAGCTCCATGTTCTCCATCCCTGCCTGGTCTGCCATGTTCTCCTGTCGATCCGGAAGCACCACTGAATCCGCTGGAACCAAACATCCCTGAGTTTCCTGCTGCTGAGTATTTGTAGTTTTCCTTGTAGTCGAACTGAAAATCGAGGATGTCGTAGACATTTGTGTCGTTTTTTAGTTGAATAAGAAAGCCGGGGGTATGATCGGGATTATCGAAGATGTCGTTGCTTACAATAAATTCTCCGTTCTCCTGCCGTCCGCCTTTTGTAATTATTTCGTAGTCGGGGAGTACTTTCTTTAGCGCTCTGTTGCTTGTAAATACCTCTTGCTTATAATTGTCGTAGGTTACCTCTAAACCGAATTTCAACTTTGTTCCCGGAATTTTTTTGAATGAATTCAACGGAAAAACCCTGATTTCTTTCTCGTAGTTCAACCACAAAGTATCGTGAAAAATTTTTTCGGGCTGATGTTTGGGGCTGATGTTGAGGGCTACAAAGGTGTTGCGCTGATCATCTGTTTTATCGATAGTGATGGTGCCGTTTTTAAAACGGGCATTCTGAATGTTGATGTCGAAGTTTTTCCAGCGCACAGTACCTTTCGAAAAACCGGATGTTTTGAATACTTCGTTATCGGCGGTGAAAATCACTAAGCCAATTTTGTGTTCGCTGCCGGGCAACAGCAGCAATGAGTCGCAACGAAGACTTATTTTTTTGATGTCGTAAGGATCAATGTTTCTCACTTTTCGATGAAAAGAAAATGACATCAGGCTTATTGATAATATTATCAATGCGAAAACGGACGTAACTCTGACCTTTTTCATAAGATTTGTTTTTTGTTAAATGTAACATAAAATGTGCCAGAATTTCGAGCGCCTAAAGTAATGAAAAATCAATGAACCGGGTATGAAAAAACCCGTTCGCCGGAAGAGCAAACGGGTTCAATTTTAATGGAAAAGAAATTTAGTTTTGTTCGATGTAAGCAATTACATCTCCTTTGCGTACCATTTCGCCTTGTTTTCTTTCGATGCCAACAATTCTACCATTGCAAAAACTGTTGATTTGTTCTATTCCGTATCGGGTTTGAAGCGCACAGACAGCTTCTTTCTCTTTTACAAGTTTGCCATGTACCGGTTCTTTCGATTTTTCTTCGAAATCGAGTTCCCAAAGCACACGTCCTGTAGCAGGCGCTTCAAGTGGTTCGGCATTTGGATATTTCAGGGTGCGGATATCGGGCACGGCTACATTCATTTTCGAATACTTTTCTTTAATTGCTGCTTCCAACTCTGCATCGAAACGTTTTTTAGCTTCACCCGATTTGTAATCGCGGTATTGTTTTTCGTGCATTGCAAATTCAAAGAGTTCTTCATCGTCTTTGCCTCTTTCCCAGTTGTTTTCTTTCATCAGAGCAATAAAATGATCTAATTCATTAGGATAATTGTCCTGAGGATTTCCTTCGAAAAATTCATAGTTGTTCTTCTTTGCCAGTTCAACGATTTCAGGAGCAAGCGTTCCGGGAAGTTTACCTGCCTTGCCGAGTATCATGTCCCATGAGTTTTTGTCAATCATACTCCAGCGTGGTTCTCCTTTTAACATGAACATTACATTCATTAGAGCAATGTTTTTTACATATTGACTAAAAGGAGTTACCAAAGGAGGATTTCCAAGTTTTGGCCATATGTATTTTACTTCGTCGAAAAGCAGAACCAGCAGTTCGTCGGTGCTGAGTTCTTTTTTTCCATTGTTTTTAAGGGTGGTGTTAATGCCCATATGTACACCTTTGAGGTCGGCCATCAACGATCCCATCATACCGCCCGGCAAACCGCATCCTACAAGGAGTGAAGTCATGAACTTGTTGCGGTCGTCGATAAAATAGCCCAGAAAATCGTCGACAAAACTTTGTGTCAGTCTACGTGCTTCCATATAGGCTTTCATATTGATTTCAGGCACTTTGAATCCAGCATCTTTCAGCATGGCCTGCACCGAAATAACATCGGGGTGAACCATTCCCCACGAAAGGGGTTCCATTGCAACGTCGAGATAATCAACGCCGGCTTTGGCAACTTCAAGCATCGAAGCCATTGAAAAACCGGGTCCTGAATGTCCGTGATATTGTACAATAATATCGGGGTGTGAAGTTTTTATTGCTTTCACAATTTTTCCAAGCATTACAGGACGTCCGATGCCGGCCATATCTTTCAGACAGATTTCTTCGGCGCCGGCAGCAATCAGTTGTTCCGACATGTTGATGTAATATTCGGCCGTATGTACTTCGGAATAGGTGATACACATGGTGGCCTGAGGTATCATACCGGCAGCTTTAGCATATTGTATGGAAGGAATAATGTTGCGTACATCATTCAGTCCGCAGAAAATACGAGTAATATCAACTCCCTGAGCTTTTTTTACCTTGTACATAAGTTCACGCACATCGGCAGGCACCGGGTTCATGCGTATTCCGTTAAGTCCGCGGTCGAGCATATGAGTTTGGATGCCAGCTTTGTTGAATGGCTTTGTAAACGTGCGTACTGCATCGTTTGGGTTTTCGCCAAACAACAAATTTACTTGCTCCGATGCGCCACCATTGGTTTCGACGCGTGCAAAACAACCCATCTCTATAATGACAGGTGCAATTTTTTCTAACTGATCCTTGCGTGGTACGTATTTACCAGAGGATTGCCACATGTCGCGGTATACAAGACTGAATTTAATTTCTTTCATAACAATATATTTTGAATTTTCTGAAAACTATATCTTTAAATTGCTGTTCTATCTGTTGAATTATTTAATGATCGTTGCGTTGAAACGAAGCGATTAAAGAAATTTTTCTCTAATAATTTTCACTGCAAATGTAACACTTTTATTTTGAATTAAGGAAATAATTCTTTAATTATTTTATTGAATATCAATTGTTTGATTTTTTAATTATCATTATTTTGTATGTTTTTGTAAACAAATAGCATATAAAACTAAAAATAATTAAAGAAACAAACAAAAAGTCTTAAAAATGTATTAAACTAAAACTTTTGTTTGTTCCTGATTTTTCGGAATATGTTGAGCAAACGGGGGTTTATAATTATCTTTGTAGAATAAAAAAATAAAATCATGACCTATATTCGAAAACCTGAATGGTTAAGAACCAAATTATACAGTGAGTCTAACTTTTCAAATGTTAGCCAGGTAATTAAAGAGCGTGGACTTCATACCATTTGTCAGAGTGGTCGTTGCCCTAATCAGAGCGAATGCTGGAGCAAAGGAACGGCTACACTGATGATAGCCGGTGACATTTGTACGCGTGCCTGCAAGTTTTGTAACACAATCACAGGGCGTCCCTTGCCTTTGGATGCTGATGAGCCCCGTAAAGTGGCTGAATCAATCAGATTAATGGGGCTGAAACATGCTGTTATTACGTCGGTGGATCGCGACGACCTGAAAGATCATGGAGCCAATCACTGGGCCGAAACGATAAGAGCGGTGAAAACTGTAAATCCTACGACTACATTGGAAGTGTTGATTCCTGATTTTGATGGACACGAGGAGCTGATTGATAAAATCATTAACGAAAAACCAAATATTATTTCGCACAACCTTGAAACTGTTCGTCGGTTGACTCCTCAGATACGCACAAAAGCAAAATACGATACAAGTCTGAAGGTATTGGCCTATATTGCTTCGAAGGGCCTGAAAGCCAAAACAGGCATTATGCTTGGTCTTGGCGAAACCGAAGAGGAGGTGTTACAATTGCTTGACGATGCCCTGGCGCATGGTTGCAGCATTATCACCATCGGACAATATATGCAGCCTTCGCGGAATAATATCCAGGTTACTGAGTATATTCACCCCGATAAATTTGCTGAATACAAGCAAATTGCTCTTCAAAAAGGATTTAGATTTGCCGAGAGCGGACCGTTTGTTCGATCTTCCTATTGTGCCGAAAATCACATAGAATTATAAATTTTCTTATCAATTATAATCCTGAATCCTGAGGATTTCAGCAAAAAATAGCCCGTAGAAGTAGCATAACGCTTACTTTTACGGGCATTTGCAATAAACAAACAGATAGATTATAAGGTATTTCTTTTTTTAGAATATATGTCGGGAAGAAATTATTCTAAAGTTATGTTTTTGTGACGAATGAAAGTGAGAAAGGTAATTCTTATTTTTTAGGAGGAATCACAACATCTGGATCGCCTGTACTGCCTTGCTGATCCGGACCTTCAGTTGTTTTAAATTTGTAGTTCATGTTGTCGATTTTTTTATAGTGTTTTATATAAGTTTCAATGTTCAAAATGTGAACCTGAATTCGTTACAAAGGAAAAAAAAATCTTTACATTCAGCACAAAACCTGCTTTAATTTATATATACATCGCCAATTATAGACGAAATTAAGTCGTTAATAAACAGCTATTTAAAAAATATACAATTATTTTTTTATATACATTGAAATTGTGTGTGATTTTACGCCCTCAAATGCTCAAAAATGACGGAGAAATTCCATGAGGTTACATGAATTATCGAGCATTAATTTTTTGCGGAGTCTGCTTCTGTGAATATTGATGGACTCATTTCTGACATTGAGTAAAGTGGCAATCATTCCCGTATCAAAATTGGCAAGCAGCATACAGCAAATAAGAATGTCGCGTTGGGTGAGGTGAGGATAGGCAGCGCTCAAACGTTTCGAAAGGTTTTTGTAAGCGCTGTCAATATAGATAATAATTTCTTCTTCAATTTTGTCGATGGCTGGTGTCTGTTTTTTTTCAGAACCACTAACTGCTTTACCTTTAATGGTTTCCGAACGATATTGCTCCACATTTTGAAGCAGGATGTGTTGCATTCGCGACTGCTGTTGGAGAAGGGTGTTGTTTTCGTTTGCTTTTTCGAGGAGTGCTTTTTCTTTTTCGTTAAGTTCTTGCTGTATAGTTAGTTGGTTTGCTTTGTTGCGGTATCTCCAGTTTATAAGTATAATGACAAGGATACTTATGAGCAGCAAAATGACAAGAATTATAATTCCCTTTTGCTTATTTTTGATGATAAGGTTATTGTTGGCAACCTTCAGATTTTCGTAATGATATTTCTTTTCGAGACCGGCAAAGCTGTTTTTTAACTTGTAATCATAAGCCGAGTCTTTTGTTGCAATCAGTTTTTTCGCAAAATAGATCGATTTTGAATAATTTTTTTCCCTTTCGCTGATTCTAAGCCAAAGCGAATAATAATTAATGGCAGTAAAATCAAGCGGTTTTACTTTGTTCAGATAGTATTTGGCAGAATCAAGCTGATCCATGGATTCGAAAATATAGCTGATGAGGTACCATTTGTTATAATCGTACACATCATTGTGCGTCAATGGAGCTTTCCTGAAAAAGTAAAGTGCCTTCTTGTAGTCTTTTTGAAAATAGGCATTGTTGCCGAATCCTTTATAGATGGTTGCTGTAAGTAGCGTGTCGTTCAGCGGTTGGGCATATTTTTCGGCAGTCGAAAAGTATTTGGTCGCACTATCGGGCTGCATTGTTGAAGAATAACCTTGTCCGACACTAATGGCTGTGAGCACCGCATTGTAGGTGTCGTTGGCTTTCAAGAATGCGTGAAATCCTTTTTTGTTGTGGATGATCATGCTGTCCATTTGCTTTTGCGACTGATACATGTCGGCTTTATCACAATATATAAGTCCCTGAAGCTTATAGCAATCCGTAATTTCGGCAAATTCCTGTGCCTTGAGTAAAGCATTGGCCTGCACTTCTGCATTATTTCTGTTTTTAGCGCATCGGGCTGTGTAGAGCCAGGCATATCCTGCACGAACAGGCTCTTTTGCATTGTAATATTTTGTAGCAATCGAAATAAGTGAGTCAGAGGTGATAAGGCTGTCGGTTTTGTCGTAGGCCTGACTCAGCAATAGAGCATACAATGCTTTATCAGCCGGGTTGATCAGCTGAATCGGGCTAACCATTTTCAGTACCATAAGTGCTGAATCGGGCGCCGTTTCCATTATTTCTTCTGCTACTTTAAGCTCGTTGGGCAAAAGCGAACAACCAAAGAAACAAATGCAGATGAAAGGAAATATGAAAGCACGGAATTTTGAAGACATTTTAGATGTTTAAAAAATACTGTCAACAAAAATACCTAAATTTTTTGATAAAATAATGAAACTGTAAAACTTAAAGAATTACAGTACCTTTCTGTTTGTCCGTAATAGCCTTTATGTACGGAATATTATACTGTTCGTTTATCAAAATGATTGCGCTAAAAGTTCATTCTCCTATGCTTTAATGCAATGTTTAGCTTTCGAAATACAATATTTTACTTTCGTTCTATTTCACGCAGGTTCTCCATGTTCTTTTTAGCAAGAAATCCGTAAATGTCTTCGTGATGCTCTGTTACCCTTTGGTTGCCAAATTCATATACTTTAGTTATAAGTCCATCGAGAAAATCACGGTCGTGCGAAACTACAATCAATGTTCCATCGAAATCGATCAGGGCCTGTTTAAGTATGTCCTTTGTCTTCATGTCCAAATGGTTGGTGGGTTCATCAAGAATCAGTAGGTTTACGGGTTCGAGCAATAGTTTCAGGAGTGCGAGCCTTGTTTTTTCTCCTCCCGAGAGTACTTTTACTTTTTTGAATGAATCTTCTCCTCCGAACATAAACGCACCGAGTAAGTCTTTAATTTTAGTACGGATGTCTCCCACGGCAATATCGTCGATGGTTTGATAAACGGTAAGACTTTCGTCGAGCAATGAGGCTTGGTTTTGTGCAAAATAGCCTATTTTAACGTTGTGTCCGAGGGTCACCTTGCCTTCGTGTTCAATTTCGCCCATTATCGCTTTCACAAGTGTAGACTTACCTTCACCATTTTTACCAACAAAAGCAATTTTTTCGCCTCTTTCAATCATAAAGTTGGCATTACCGAAGATCCGTTTGTCGCCATAGCATTTACCTGCATTTTCGGCACTCACAGGATAATTGCCGGAGCGGGGAGCCGGAGGAAATTTGAGTCTCAGGCGCGAGCTATCTTCTTCATCAACTTCGACAGGAACAATTTTCTCAAGCATTTTAACCCTCGATTGTACTTGCAGTGTTTTTGAGTATGTGCCTTTGAAGCGTTCGATAAATTCAGTGGTTTCGGCTATCATTTTTTGTTGTTCATCGTACTGCTTTTGCTGTTGTTCACGTCTTTCTTTGCGTAGTTCAAGGTAGTGCGAGTATTTAGCTTTATAGTCGTAGATGCGCCCCATCGTAACTTCGATGGTTCGGGTGGTAATGTTATCGACAAAAGCACGGTCGTGCGAAATAACAACAACAGCCTTCGCTGTGTTGATAAGAAATTCTTCGAGCCATTGAATAGATTCAATATCAAGATGATTTGTTGGTTCGTCAAGCAGAATAACGTCCGGTCGACGGAGCAGTATTTTTGCTAATTCGATGCGCATGCGCCAACCGCCACTGAATTCTGAAGTGTTACGGTTGAAGTCTTCTCTCGAAAAGCCAAGACCCAGCAAAGTTTTTTCGATGTCAGCGTCGTAGTTAATTTCTTCAATGCTATAGAATTGTTCACTCAGAGCCGAAACTTTTTCAATGAGTCCCATATAACTATCCGACTCGTAATCAGTACGGGTAGTCAACTCTTCGTTGAGCGCTTCAATTTCTTTTTCCATGTCATGCAGCACCGAAAAAGCCTGTGCAGTTTCTTCGAATACTGTTTTTTTATCTTCGGTAAGCAAATGTTGAGGCAAATAGGCAATTACCGTATCCTTTGGATATGAAACTTTACCTTTGGTAGGTGCGCGCAAGCCTGATAATATTTTTAGTAAGGTTGATTTTCCCGCTCCGTTCTTTCCCATAAGAGCGATGCGGTCTTTTTCGTTGATTACAAATGAAATGTCTTTGAAAAGCGTTTGTCCGTTGAATTCGACTGTAAGTCCGTCAGCTGATAACATATAGTAATTTATAATTTAATAATTTACGATTTACAATTGATTGTAAGATCGTTTGAGAAGTTGATATAAGTATTAAAAAAAACTTTCCGTCGATGGGCTTTGTAAGTCTATGACGGAAAGTTTTGTGTATCGAAGGTATGATTATAAAATCACTTTGGATCTTCGTTTGCCCGACTTGAAGATGTATACTTTGTTACGAATTAAACCGTTGACGGTTACAATATTTGCATCAGGTACAATCTCGGTTATCTTCTGCCCCAGGGCATTAAAAACAATAATTGAATTGTCGGTATCGGCCAAAATAACTTTGACCGATCCATCTTTTTGTACAAGCGTGCGCAGCGAGCTAATATCTTTGTCCTCGAGCGTTTTCACTTCTACAATGTTCGAGAAATCGGTTATATTCTCGTATTTTATCAGATTGGTATTTTCAAACGTTCTGTCGCTTGCTTTTACCTTGTAGTAATGGTACCGGTTTGAAATAAGATTTGTGATTGTATCGGATGTGGCCTCTAACCATTTATTTGTAATGATATAGTCCACTTTTTTCGGGTAAGTGGCATTTACATCGTCCACAACAACATAGCCCGTATTTTTTGTAAAAGTAATTCTGAAACGGGTGTAATTATCTTCTGTAGAAAAATTAAAAGTATTTATTCCGGCAAGAACAGAGGTCACCGCTACATTGTTTACTATATTCCATTTTGTTCCGTTCCAGGCTTCAAGCGCCAGATTGCCGTTGTTTTCGGCCATCGACTTTGCAAAGAACGAAAGTTCTGTAACAGGCAGATAGTATTCTTCTGTTTGTACGTAATCTCCTGTGTACCTGAATTGAATAGCAGGAACAGAATCTCCACTGTAATTTGCCGACGATGATATGGCTTCGGCTGATATCTTCCAGTCATTTGGAGCTATCAGGCCGTTTTTAAAGCTCTGTTTACGGGTTGATGTGCCATCGGAAACGCTGTAGGCAGTCAGATAATAGCCCGAAGCATCGTAAACGTCATTCCAGTTGGCAACATAGCTTCCCAGGGTTACGTCGAGCGCCTCGTTGGCCACGGGAGGAACTACGTACACTGGACGTGTTGATTTCCCATAAATAAGCGTTTTTATATTTTCTGAATTTTTCGACGACAGGATGATTGTTTCGTTGTGTGTGTCAGAAAATGAAGCATACACAGGGTTGTATCTTATTTGAACATAAGTAGTGTCGACCAGCGAATCGATGGCGGCCAGGGCTATGTACCTTCTCCATTTATTATCGGGTTCGGTACTTGTTTTCATCTCGAAATTGATGTTGTTCGCAAATGAGATTTTAATGCTATCCTCTAATACTTTACCGTATACTTTGAGTATCTGAGGCTCAGAAGGTGTTCCCTGTACGGTGTTAAATAATCCAAGGGTATTAAATGTTTCGATTGTCGGAACTTTTCCTCCACCCATAAAACGGAAGTAAATAATACCATTTTCTTCTTTAATAAAAGTGATTGGTTTGTTGATAACTGTTCCTGATCGTAAAGTAGGATTATATGACCTTACGTTGTTTGTTCCCGGAAAAGCATCACCCGCAAGATTTGTTTTTGAAGTGAGTCCATCCGCCTCAATAATGTCAACGCCCATAGCATTGGGGTTGTTATTGGGTGTGTTTGAATACCATGAATTTTCACTGTAATTAATTCTTGTAATCAGCAGTCCGTGTCCGGGCAAATAACTGTCCCAGCCTGTTTGCTGACGATTTTCGAGAGTGAAAAATTCGGTAGGACTAGGATGGGCAC